>CAYRLD010000264.1:0-4104 GCA_964424925.1 uncultured Planctomycetales bacterium | reverse complement strand
GAACTTCGCTCCCTAATTCAGGAAGCCGGGTTCGAACCTGTTTTACGGGATACCCTTTACCATTCTCTCGAACCTTCTTCTCAGATCTAGAGCTGTGTTTTTCGGAAGATCGTATGCCGCTTTTACTCGCTGGCAGAATCCCTGGTCACAAATAGATTCGGCCCCTCCTGCAATTCATCGCGAAACCATTCGGATTCCTCACCCAGAGCGTCCTTTGAAGGCGTGGATGTACAGTCCGAAGACCCGGGGAACGTTGGGCGGGATCCTTCTGATTCCGGGCCTCCATTATCTCGGTCCGACCGACCCGCGGAGTGATCGTTTTGCCCGAGTTCTCGCTTCTGCGGGGATTCGTGTTTTCGTTCCCTTTCTCCCCGATTTCATGACCCAGATTATTCGTCCCTCCGTCGTCGGCGATATTGAAGTCGCCTTTGAAAAGTTTCTTGAGTATGAAGAGCAGCCAGGAATTTTTAGTATCTCCTTTGGTTCGTTTCCGGCTCTTCGTCTTGCCTCCAACCCCAAATGGGCTTCTCAAATAGGGGGGGTGATTACCTTTGGGGGGTATGGAGATTGGCTCGAAACAATTCGATTAGCGATGGGGCGTGCAGGTGTTGGGAAAGAAGATTGGGATCCACTCAATACACCGGTCATTTTTATGAACTTTCTCCCCTATATGCCTGGGGCTCCGAAAGATTCCGGATCTCTTTTCTCGGCCTGGAGACAGTATATTGAGCAAACGTGGGGTGATCCGACGATGAAAGATCCCCAAAAGCACTCTCCGATTGCGCGAGAAATTGCTCAAACAGTACCTGAGGCTGACCGCAAAATCTTCCTTCAAGGGTGTGGCGTGGAAGCGGGTGGGGGAGAACTTTTCGAAGCGGCCCAATCCGAGTCAAGCGGATGGTTTGATTTTCTAACACCGCTTTCCGCCCTGTCGGGCATCCGGTGTCCGGTTACAGTCATTCATAGTGCTGGAGATGATGTGATTCCGGTAGAGCAAGCGGATCGAATCTGGGATGCGCTCCCTCCCCGATCTCGGAGGCAGAAAATTGTTACCGGATTGGTGAGCCATACGGGGCATAATATTCCAACTCTGGGGCCCGCCGTGGTTCACGAATTTCTCTCCATGATTCGGATCATGAGAGCCACAATTTCCATTGCTCGTACGGGATGATTTCCTTATCGTCGTCCCCATGAGAATCTGCGAACCCCATGCGCACATGTGTGCCCGAACGACCCACGATTATGAGGCGATGGCGAAGGCCGGGATTGAAGTCATTGTCGAGCCCGCCTTCTGGCTTGGCGAGACGAGAAAATACCCCGGAAGTTTCTTCGACTACTTTGATCATCTGATCGGTTATGAACATAAAAGAGCCGCGACGTACGGAATCCGCCAATATGTGACCATCGCTATGAATCCCAAAGAGGCGAATGATCGGGATCTGGGGAAAGCGGTTGTTGATGAACTTCCCCGCTTCCTTGAGGTGGACCACGTTGTGGCGGTGGGGGAGATCGGTTTTGACGCAATCAGCGAGGCGGAAGAAGAGTCCTTTGTTCGACAAGTGGAGTTGGCACGCGAATTTGGCCTTCCTCTCTTGATTCATTCCCCCCATGTAAACAAGTATGAGGGCATCCAAAAACTCCTGGAGGTCCTTGGACATCTCGACTTCCCGATGGAGAAGGTTCTGATGGACCACAACACGGAGGAAACGACCGAAATGTCGCTTTCTGCGGGAGCGTGGGCGGGTCATACGGTCTACCCGATTAGCAAAATTTCTCCAGAGAGAATGGCGAATATTGTAGAGAAACATGGCATTGAGAGGATGATGATCAATAGCGCCGCGGACTGGGGGCCTTCTGATCCTCTCATGGTTCCTTACACAATTGAGGAACTTCGGCGGCGCGGTGTCGTTGAAGAAGATATACAGAAACTGGTCTGGGATAACCCGATGAGTTTCTTTTCTCAGTCGGGACGGATCTCCTGAAACAAAATAGAAGGAAATCCGTCTACCTGATAACACAAGGAGATTAAAGATGCGCTTTGCCCTGTGCCTTGGATTGGCTCTTATGACGGCGGTGACCGGATGTAGCAGTACAGGTGTTGTTTCGAAAGAAGAGGAAAAAGTCACCATTAAGGATTTTCCCTCTCGTCCTCGCAGTGAGCGCCAAACCCTCGCCGTTATCGATTTTGAGGATAAAACTGGTTATGGCAAGGGTCGTATTGGAACCGCCGCGGCGGATATTCTGATCAACTATCTTGCGGAGTCGAAGCAGTTTCGTGTTATTGAACGAACGCAGATCGCAAAGGTTCTCCAAGAGCATAAACTGGAACAGAGCGGAATTACCGATGCGGCGACCGCTGTAAAGGTCGGGAAATTGCTCAATGTGAAACTTCTCGCTTATGGCGCCGTTACTAATTTTGGAATGCGCGAAGAAGCGACCGAAGCGATCATTTATCAGAAGAAGTCGCAGGTCGCCGAATGTGCTGTTACGGTCAGGCTTATTGATGTTCAAACGGGAGAGATTCTTCTTTCCAAAATGGGCGATGGAAAGGCTTCTCGGGAAGTAAAAGGGTCCCTCGGTTTGGGGGGCAGGATGAGTTATGATGAGAGCCTTGCCGGGGATTCTCTTCGTGCCGCAATTGCGAAATTTGTCGATTCGATGGTGGAATCCGCTTACTAAACAGCAGGAGGTCGTATGAAGTTATTGTTGGCGCTCTTGATTTTCTCTTCTGGAATTACTCCGGAAGAAGTGGTGAAACTGAAAAAAGCCGGTATTTCCGATGAAACGATCATCAAATTAATTGATGTGGACAAAACGGTATTCCAGTTGACCGCAGAAGATATCATTGCCCTGAAAGCAGAGGGGCTCAGCGAGAAACTTCTTCAACATATGGTTGCGACCTCCACATCGGTGGAGGCTCCGGGGGGAAAGGGTTTGATTATCGAAAACCGTTCGGACCGTGCTGTACGCGTGCATGTCGATACGGTTCGAAAAACGGTGGAATTTAACGGGACACAGGGGCACACTCTCGACTCGAAATCGACTCGAGAGTGGGAAGCTCCCAAAGGAAATTATCAGGTACGCAAAGGCGGAAAAGCCTTTGCGTACCGTTTCGATGCCCCCAATCGAATCATTTTACGCGGAGGCAAGGTGGGAAGGATGGAGATCATTACCGCCTATATCGAAAAGCATGGAGACCGGGATACCTTTCTGGTCGCCCTTGATGAAAAAGAGGCTCCTCCTGCTGTCCATTACAGACCGGCCCCGACGTACCCTTCCTACACGTGGAAACCTCGATATCGATACGATAATCGGACGGGGAACTGGGTATTATTGGGGGCTGGGATTGGGGGTGTCGTTGGTCATCAATCTGATCGCACCTGGGAAGGGGCCTTGATCGGGGGGGGCGCGGGCCTTCTTCTCGATCAATATTTAAGACGCAATTAGGGGTCCACTCCTGCCTCTTCATTTGATATGATTCCGTCTCGAAATCAAGAAGAGGTGTTCATGGCGTCTATCTGGGACAAGTTGGAAAAGCATCTTCCGTTTGTCAATTCTCCCAGCCAATACATCGGAGGGGAGTGGAATGCGATTCGGAAGGATCCCTCTACAGTAAAGGTCCAGGTTGCGATTGCTTTCCCTGATGTATACAAGATTGGGATGGCACATCTGGGGATGCAGATCTTCTACGGCCAATTAAATGAACGGTCGGACACCCTTTGTGAAAGGGTCTTTGCTCCGTGGCCGGATCTGGAAGCGCGGATGCGGGAGAATGATATTCCGCTCTTTAGTATCGATTCACATCGTCCCGTCCGAGAGTTTGACATTCTTGGTTTTTCGCTTCAGAGCGAGATGCAATACACCAATGTGATCAATATGATCGACCTTGGCGGGATTCCCCTTCTTTCCGAAGAACGGGGCGAGGATGACCCTCTTATTCTTGGTGGTGGGCCCAACTCCTCCTATCCCGAGCCCGTTGCTGACTTTTTTGATGTCATTGTGATCGGGGATGGGGAAGAAGCTTTACCTAAAATTGCAGAGCTTTGGCAGGAGCGGGAGTCTCGAGTTCAGATTCTACGAAGAATTGCGCAGGAAGTGCCCGGG
>CAYRLD010000263.1:0-4112 GCA_964424925.1 uncultured Planctomycetales bacterium | reverse complement strand
GTCGTAGGATATAGAATTCTCTGCGCCATACGAGATCCGGCCGATTCCAGGTCGCAAATTTGAGATTGTGGGAAGGGAAGTACTCCATTGTGAAGAAGGGTTGGGGGGGCATATCGACATACTCAAAAACCCGGATGATATGGGGGTGCTGCATTTTCTGCGTGAGGATTGCTTCATTACGAAACTGTTTTACTTTCTCCGAACGTTGCGAGTTCTTTTCAGAAAGTTGTTTGAGAGCGAAGTTTTGGTTTCTTGAGTTGATCGCACGCCAGACTGTGCCGACACTTCCGACAGCGATCTGGTCTACAATCTGATACCCCTTTAGGATTCTATTGATCATCTACCATCCTAATCCGAAGCATTCCGAGGAATTATGGCAGGCAAGAGAATTCTGCGCAATACAATTCGGGACTCTTCGATTGAATCTACGACGAAGTCCTCATTTTTTGACACCCTTTCTTCGGGCTGGTAAAGTGTGGGGACTCCAATGATCTGGCGGGTGAACGTACGTACACAGGATGGTCGGATCGATGGGCAGGGCCGGTACGCTTCCGCAGCACTCCGTGACGCGGGGTTTTCCTCGTTCGAAGTTGTTCGATCGTTCCGGGTCTATCTGATCGATGCTGATTGGGATGAAGCCACCGCTTCGCGTGTGGCTCAATCTCTCTTTGTCGATTCTGTTACGGAAGAGTGTTCGCTTTTCCCGGCAACCAATCCCCCACATACCCCTGAAGGGTCCTCAGCTGTTCTTCTGTTTAAGAAGTCGGGGGTAACCGATCCTGTGGAGCAGAGCGCTCTCAAGGCGATTACGGATCTTGGGTTTCATGCAGATCGGCTTCGTTCTGGGGTTCTCTATCATATTCAGGGGAGTCATTCCGAGGAGGAACTACGCAAAACCGTTCTGTCGGTCCTTGCCAATGAAGCGGTCGATGAGGTTCTTCTTGGCGAAAGGGGCTTCGATAATATTTCCGTCGGAAACTCTTATCTCTTTGAGAAAATAGAGTGTGATCTTCTGGAGGCGGGAGATGAGGATCTCGAAAAGGTAGATAAGGATCTCGGCTTAGCCCTTACCTTGAAAGAACTTCATGCCATTCAGGCCTACTTTCAGAAAGAAAAACGAAATCCGACCGATGTCGAACTAGAAACGATCGCACAAACGTGGAGTGAGCATTGTAAACATAAAACGTTTGCAGGGGATGTTCGCTATGGCACCCGAACGATTTCCAATCTGCTGAAGTCTACGATCATGAAGGCGACTCGTGAGTTGAAAAAGTCGTGGTGTGTCAGCGTCTTTAAAGACAATGCGGGCATTATTGAATTCGATGATGAAAATGATGTCTGCTTTAAGGTCGAAACCCATAACCATCCGAGTGCGATTGAACCGTACGGGGGGGCGAATACGGGAATCGGAGGTGTTATTCGTGATATTCTCGGTTGTGGGATGGGGGCTCGACCGATCTGTTCTACCGATGTTTTCTGTGTTGGCGAGCCGGATACTCCTCGAGAAGACCTTCCTCCTGGCACGATTCACCCCCGCAGAATTTTACAGGGAGTGGTAGGAGGGGTTCGCGATTATGGAAACCGCATGGGGATTCCTACCGTGAACGGTGCCGTTCTCTTTGACCAACGATATATCGGAAATCCTCTTGTCTATGCGGGAACCGTAGGAATTCTTCCAAAAGGGAATTCCCGGAAGGCGGCAAAAAAGGATGATCTTGTCGTTGTTTTAGGGGGAAGAACGGGGCGAGATGGTATTCATGGGGCCACATTCTCTTCCACAGGTCTGCATGATAAATCGGAGGAATTATCCGGAGGGGCGGTACAGATCGGGAATGCGATTGTGGAGAAGTGTGTTCTCGATTTGATTCTACAGGCTCGGGATATGAAATTATACACCTCGATAACGGACTGTGGTGCCGGGGGACTTTCCAGTGCGGTTGGAGAGATGGGAGAGAAGTTGGGTGCGGAAGTCGATCTCGAAAAAGTTCCTCTGAAGTACGAAGGTCTCAGTTATAGCGAAATTTGGATTAGTGAAGCCCAAGAACGCATGGTTCTGTCCGTCCCTCCCAAACATGAGAAAGCCCTTCGAAAATTGTGTGAGGGGGAAGATGTGGAGATGTCGGTGATTGGGAAATTCACCGGGGACGGATTTCTCCATCTTCGCTACGATGGAGAAACGGTGGGGAATCTGGGGATGGAGTTTCTGCATGATGGACTTCCCCGATGGATAACAACCGCTAGTTATTCTCCCAAGAAGGGCAAGGAACCCGACTTGCCGGAGAAGAAGTCGTATAACGAGGACCTTCTCGGCGTCCTGGGGCGTTGGAATATTTGTTCCAAGGAGTGGATCGTCCGTCAATACGATCACGAGGTCCAAGGGGGCAGTGTTCTAAAACCCCTGGTGGGGGCTTTTGATGACGGGCCCGGGGATGCCGCCGTGGTACGACCGGTTCTCGGTTCTACACGCGGGTTGGCGATCGGGTGCGGTATCTATCCTCAATATTCAGATCTTTCAGCCTATGACATGGCCGCTTGCTCGATCGATGAGGCCATCCGCAATATAGTTTCGGTGGGTGCGGATCCTTCCCGTGTGGCCCTCTTGGATAACTTTTCCTGGGGAAGTCCGAACGATGCTGAAAATATGGGAGCATTGATGCGGGCTTCTGAGGCGTGTTACGACGTTGCCATGGCGTATGGGACGCCTTTTATTTCCGGGAAAGATAGTCTGCATAATGAGTACCGGATTGGGGAGAAACGGATCGTTATTCCGCACACGCTTCTCATCTCGGCGATCTCGATCGTGAAGGATATCCAGAAATGTATCACGATGGATGCGAAGGGACCCGGGGATGTCCTGTACCTTGTCGGGCAGACTCGAAATGAACTGGGGGGGTCTCAGTACTATGGTCTTCATGGGGAACTGGGTGCTCATGTCCCGGTCGTTGATCTTGCGCTGGGAAAGAAAATATTTACCTCTGTCTCCAGGGTGATTCAAAAGGGGTTTGTCCGGGCTTGCCATGATCTTTCGGAAGGGGGGCTTGCGGTTGCGGCTGCAGAGATGGCCTTTGCGGGAGAACTGGGAATACGATTAAACCTCGAAAATGTATCCCGAAGTGCGGATCTATCTCGAGAGGATACCCTTCTCTTTTCTGAATCTCCTTCTCGCTTTCTTGTGGAGGTTCGCGGTCGTGATGTGGACCAATTTGAGGACTTGATGGAGGGAGTTCCCTGTTCTGCTATAGGGGAAGTGGTTTCGGGAAAAGATTTTACGATTCGTGGACAGGGCGGAAGTAAATTGGTCAATCTGACAATCGGCGAGATGAAAGAGGCTTGGAAAAAGCCTCTTCAGTGGTGATTTGATGAAGAAGCCTCAAGCTCTTATTTTGCGGGTAGCGGGGATCAACTGCGAAAAAGAGACGAAATTTGCATGTGAGAAGGCTGGATTTCAAGCCGACATTTTTCATCTTAACCAACTGAAAGATGTGGAAGAAACATTGAAAAAGTCCCATTTCATCGTCTTTCCGGGCGGTTTTTCTTATGGGGATGATCTTGGCGCGGGGCGTGTTCTTTCCATTGAGGTTCGCGAGCGCCTTGGACCCTCTCTGCGGAAATTCGTTGAAGAGGGGAAACTTATTCTCGGAATATGCAACGGATTCCAGACTCTTGTCCAAACCGGTCTTCTCGCGGCCCCCTCAGATGGGTTAGAACCGGTTTTCAGCCTTACAGAAAACAACTCCAGGAGGTTCGAAGCTCGGTGGGTTTCCCTCAAGATTCGGGCGTCAAAGTCCGAATTTTTAATAGAGGAGGACGTAATTCAACTTCCCGTGGCACATGCCGAAGGCAAGTTTGTCACGAGAGATGAATCTGTCCTAAAACGGCTTTTGGAAGAGGATCGGGTTGTGCTTCAATACGCGGACTCAGAAGGGAATGAAGTAGGGTATCCGGGGAATCCCAACGGTTCCGATGGGAACGTTGCTGGGATCTGCGATGCCACGGGAAGGGTCCTTGGATTGATGCCACATCCGGAACGTTTCTATGACGCCTTCAACCACCCAAGGTGGACCCGGACAGGGACGGGAATCCGTCCCGATGGGTTGATGTTTTTTGAGAAT
>CAYRLD010000262.1:0-4116 GCA_964424925.1 uncultured Planctomycetales bacterium | reverse complement strand
ATTCCGATTTAATAAGTAATCCTCCCTGGTACTCTTCCCGCAACCGCATCCTCGACTTTGATCTAGAACCGATTCAAACAACCCGAATTCGATTCCTCCAGGATACGGGTGGGGGCCCGGACTCTCATCCCAATCAAGCCCGAATCGAAGAGATTGAGGCGTTTCCCACGCATACAGGAGCAGACCCCTTGAAAACGGTTTGGACGCGCACCAGCAGTGGCGGGGGAGGAAAATACCTTACCGATGGATATCCCGGAGGGAAAGAATGGAACAGTAAAGAGAAGAAAGAAGAGCATTCCGCTCAAATTGTCTTCGGCTCTCCTGGGAATGGACGAAGGCTCACCTTTATCTTTTTCTCCATTTTTATGCTGATTTCCTCTCTTGTCTGCTTTCTCGCAAAAAAACATGCCGAAAAAGACACCGAAAAAATGATGAAAAGCCTTACTCGAAACCAAAAAAAGACCGAGTGATCCTGCCAAAATTAGCCGATATATACTTCGATGGTCGGATCTCTTTCGCTGTTAACAATTCTCGCTTTTCTTGGGGTCCAGGATCCTGCCCCCCACGAAGAGAGGGGTCTCGATTTTCGCGTTCGAGCTGTCTTCCCTTTTCTAGAGGGGGATATCGCTGTTACGGATAACAACCTCGCCGGAAGCACTCTCGACCTAGATGATGACCTCGACCTAGACAGCCCCGGAGATTCTGCGGACATCATGGTATCCGCCCTTATTTTCCCCTGGTTTCGAATTCATGCGGAATATTGGGTTTCCCGATTTCAAGGAAGCAATACGGTAGAGGAAACCTACAACTTTGGCGGATCAGTCTATAACACAAACGACGACACAAAAACGGATCTTGATCTTCAGATTGGGAGCCTTATGGGGGAATATAATATTTTCCTATATAAAACGCCCACTTGGAGGTTTGAGCTCGGTCTGGAAGTAGGAGCGGGTATTATCGGGCTAGATATTAAACAGCAAAATTCCTCGGCCGTTCCTATTTTCTCTGAACGCCAACGTTTTAACACCCCGGTCCCTCTGGTGGGTCTCTATGGAAAGCTCGAAGTTTTTGACACGATTATGGCCGAAATCCGCATGAAGGGAATTCAAGTTCAAGGGTTTCAGGATGCAGACATTACACTCTTCAAAGCTTCTGCCGAAGTGCAGGCTTTTCTTTTCAAGGGAATATACATGTCTGCCGGTTGGCAATTCCTTATCAATAAAGGAAAAGTTGAACCACATAGTGATGAAGAGGTGGATTACGATTTCACCTTTAACGGACCTTTCTTCTCTTTCGGCTATACTTTTTAACCATTAAGAGACGGCCATGAGTAGCGCTCTTCTCGCCCTTCTTCTTCTTTCACCCACACTCGAATATCCCCAAGACGAAGACTCTCTGGTCGGAGGAAAATCACGCGCCTGGTTTGCAACGTTGAGCGGCCACATGAAAACAGATGATATCGAACTCGCAACCAATATCTCTCTCGATGGCGATCTAGGGTTTGGAGGACAAGAAACTCTTCCCCTATTTTCAGCTTGGATGCAGCTCCCTTTCATTCCCGTTCTTGATCGGATCAATTTTTCTTATTGGGCAGGGTCATTTGAAGAAACAGAAAAACTTGAACGAAGCATTACTTTCGGAAATCAAACCTTTACCCTGGGAACCGATTTGGACTCCAGTCTCGACTTTTCACTCCTCTCCTTTTCCTTAGAACACTATTTCCTTTCCTCTGGAAATCGCGACCTGGGTTGCACAATGGGGGTCCTATTAGGGGTCAAATTCATCGAAGCCGAAGCGGTTCTCGAAGCAAATGATTTCGGCCTCCGAGAAAAGCAATCGATCGAGGCTCCTTTTCCTTTTTTAGGGGTTCGTATTTTCACCCATCTGACCAAATGGGTCACTATTGAATTAGAGATGCTCGGATCGGGAGGAAAGTATGGAGATCTGGGCGGAACGTATTTCGAATGGTTTCTGGAAACGTCCTACCATCCCCTCGACTGGGTCCATGTCGCTGTTGGATTTAAATCGATTCTCTTCGGGATGCAAGATGACTCGGATAATAAATTTGAAGCAAAGATGCGATTAGAAGGACTCTTCTTTTCCGTTGGAATCGAATTTTAACGACTCGCACGCCTAAAAAATCCGAGAACCAAAAGAGGAAGACCCAAAAGAAGAAGGTGCCCTTGGGCATTTCCTGGTGAAAGAGGCGCTCCACAACCACCCCCCCCATTGCCCGCAACGGGAGTCCCTGGGGAAGACTGGAAAGATCCTTGAACTTGCGATGTTTTTACCGTGACCAAGACTCGCTCCGGATTATAAATATCCGTAGCCAAGGGGCTATCCACCTCGACCCAAACACGAGTAAGAGATGCGTCAAGGGGAACATGGGAGAGCACAGTTCCATTCGTAGCGACATACGCTTGCGCGGCCGGCATCCGAAACTCCAATGTAACCGGGTACGACCGGGATAATCCGCTCCGAACTTCCGCTTCTCGAACCTCTGGCGCATGTGGATTAGGATCGAGATGAACGACATGCAGATTTCCCGTAGGAATCGACATAAAGTCTTGATCCATATAAATCGTGTCGACAATATTTTGATTCTCTACCGTAACCACGGTATAGCCCCAATATTCTCCAGAAGACCCTGCGGTCGTAACAATGCGATAGCTTGTGTTATTGTACTGCTTAATATTGTCCGAGTGGTTGTGCCCGATAAAGACTGTGGGTAAGACAGAGTATTGCTGCAACATCCAATCAGCCGTTGCCTGACTATTCCAGGTTTGAGAGAAATCATCAAAACTTCCCGTCGTGATAAAATCCCAAATCCTCTGAAGGATCCAGCTGAACATCCCGAAAGTCCCATTTTCCCTATAAGGCCCAAGGGGGGAGTGATGCATAAACGGAACAACGGTCCCTTGAGCGGTTGCCATATCAGCTGCAATCCAATCCATCTGTTCGACAGATAAATCCCCACCATGATTCTCATTCACGATTAAGAAGCTATCCCGACGTTCCGGCGTTCCATCGAACGAATTAACCGCTTGAAGATGAATTCCGCCAAACTCAAACGAATAGAAATTGGGGCCAAAATATTTTCGCCAATCTTCCAACCCATCTCTCTTTGGCGATCCAATTCCAAGAAAGGTTCGATCCTCGATAGTGGCCATCCCATCGTGATTACCCGGAGCCATGAAAATAGGGAAACCAGCATCCTTCCACATTTCCCAAGCACCCTGATACTCGTATTCATAGTCGAGACCAAAAGTGATATCTCCAAGCATGATGACATAGGTAGGATTTAAGGCTCGAATCTCCTTTTTCATCTGCTCAACGATCGAATACGCGTCATAGTTCCCGGTGCTGTAGTTAGCCGGCTCCATCAACCCTCGTGGATCATTGAATTGGGGATCAGCAACCACAATAAAGGTGTACGTTCCTGTCTCTTCAGAAACGATTCGAACGGAGTTGTATTGAATATCCACAATGGATTGAGAGGGAATAGAAGCTTGAAAGTTATACATGTCAGGAGGAATATTGGCGGGAACGAGATAGCTCACTTTGTAGACGGAGTAAACCGTATCGAAAAAGAATCCGGTAACGGGAAGATCATACGAAGTCGAAAGATTCCCAAGCGTTGGAAGAAGGGAAAGATCAAACTGAGTGGAGGAACCCGCGTCGTTGAGCCAAATCCATGCTGTTCCCGAATCACCCGGTTTTAAAATAGAAGCGCACCCCAACGTAGGGTATTTAATGTGGGTGATCTTCCCGCCGGTTGGATTTTCCGCTAAGTACTTCAGATCCCCAACGGAAACCAAAGGATCATCCGAAGCAAAACCACTCGCCACCAGGCTCACCCATAAGGCAAGCACCCAAGCAATTCTCACCATATCGCCGCCCCCAAAAGGTCCCGTTCAAATGCCCCTGAAACGGGATGTAAGAGTGAGTGTCGGAAATTTCCTAGATTCCGTCAAGAAAACCAACCACCCATATGGGATGCAATGGGTTTTCTTTGTCCAAGGAAATTGAAAAACCCCCACCGAGATTGCTACACTCCGATGAGTGAAAATCACAATCACCGGTACCAACGGACAACTAGGGAGATCTCTTCTTTCC
>CAYRLD010000261.1:0-4138 GCA_964424925.1 uncultured Planctomycetales bacterium | reverse complement strand
TGCCCCTCTAAGAAGAGGTAGAGGGATTGAGGCTTATTCTGTTTCGCCAAACCCCTTCTGCTGGCGCTCTCCTTCGGGAAATGATCGATAGTCGGGGACCAGGCCATGACATTATCCTGGAAGAGGTAGTCCCCCTCTTAAATGAAGTCGTCCTCTTCGTAAAAAGAGCCGGCCCGGATGAAATTCGACCCGGGCTTCCGATTCGTGCGGCGATCCTTCAAATGGTTGCCGATACCCTACTTCGAGTGGTTTCGGGCCCCATCAGTGCACCTTTGTGGGGCAAAGAGAACCATTCGAGCACCCTGACCCGGATTCTATTTTTAAAGGAGAAGAACAATGCATGTTCCTCTCAGACTGATCGGTCCCGCCATTCGCGGACTCGTCCTACAAAAAGGAAAGTCAGGACCCACAACAACGGTTCCGGTTAGACATGACTCCCAATTTAACTGGACCTATAAACGGGAAAAAAATGAGTTTGCACGGCTGTACGATCTTGCAAAACGGTCTCAATGGAATGCCTCCGAGGCACTCGACTGGAATATAAATGTCGACCCGCATAATCCAAAAATCGAACTGGTTCCGGATGAATGGTCTCCTCTCCCGGAAATCCGCGCATACAGACTTCTGCCAAAGAAAACAAAACAACTTCACCGGAAACAACTTCTCACCTGGATGCTTTCCCAATTCCTCCACGGAGAGCAGGGAGCTCTCTTCGCCGCTTGCCAGGTGACCGAAGCGATCCAGGAAGTAGATGGGAAATTGTTCGGATCCACCCAGGTCGTAGACGAGGGGCGTCATGTCGAAGTCTTTACACGTTATCTCACAGAAAAAATGGAGAAACTGTACGACATCAATGACAACCTCTACACCATCATTGACGCACTCATGTCTGAATCCAGATGGGATATGAAATTTCTCGGTATGCAAATTATGATCGAAGGGCTCGCCCTCGGTGCCTTCGCAACGCTACGCAATACAACACAGGAACCTCTTCTTCGAGAAATACTCCGACTCGTCATCATGGATGAAGCCAGACATGTCCATTACGGAGTGGTCACGCTTCAAAAGTACTACGCAACTCTCCCTCCTCGAAAGAAGAGAGAAAGGGAGGATTGGGCTTTTGAAGTCGCCCTCCTTCTCCGGAACCGTTTCCTCGCTCACGAATTCTACGAGGAATACTACGCTCACCTCATGAGCCGTCAAACCTGGAACAAGGTTATGCTCCGCTCTAAATACATGGACCGGTTTCGCAAGACGATGTTCCGGCGATTGATCCCTAATCTAAAAAGAATCCACCTTCTGAGTGATCGAATTCGCCCCCATTACGAATCGATCGGGCTCTTACAATGGGAATCGGAAAAAGCAGCACCAGAGTTGACCGTGGAAGAAGCGATGCAGGACGTCCCGCAGAATTGATTCGACACAATAGCCCCATTTGCTATCTTGTTGCAAATGGGAATCGAGATTGAAGTTCCGGTCCGGTGGGGCGATATGGACGCTCTTCGCCACGTAAACAATGCCCAGTACTTTACGTATTGCGAGACGGCACGGATCGCCTACTTTGAAACCATCGGCCTCTTCAATGTAGCCCACAAAAGCCTCGGCCCGAGCCTGGCGATGGCCCAATTAAATTTCCGAAGACAACTACACTACCCGGCCACCTTGGTGGTCGAGGTTTCGACAACCAAAATTGGACGAACCTCTTTCACCCTCCAGTATGTTATCCGAGATCAAAATCAACCCGCAGAGGCGGCGGCTTCGGACGGGACCTCTGTTGTCGTCTGGGTCGACTACTCGGCCGGAAAACCGGTCCCTCTTCCGGAAGAATTGATCGACAAAATCATCGAAGTCGAAAAGAATCCGGACCTGCACCCAGGCAAAATAAAATAGACCGCAAATCGGTTTGAATCGTATAAAGTGTACCGACACTCATTAAACAAAGGAGCCCTTTCCATGAAACTGGCCACAATAGCGATCACCCTCCTCACGATGGCAGGAGTCACAAAAGCCCAAGAAGAAGCGAAGAAGAACCCCGTCGTTCTGATGAAAACGAGCATGGGGGATATCACCTTTGAACTCTTTTCAAAGGAGGCCCCGAAAACGGTACAGAACTTCCTCGACCTCGCAGAAGGGAAAAAGGAATTCAAAGATCTCAAAACGGGGGAACAGGCAAAACGACCCTTTTTCGACGGACTCGTCTTTCATCGAATTATCGACAACTTCATGATTCAAGGAGGGTGCCCTCAGGGATCGGGAATGGGAGGCCCCGGGTACAGCTTTGAAGACGAGATCAACGCAGACGCCCTCGGCCTCGACAAGATGAAGGTGATTGATGAGAAAGGCGCCCCCAATCGCTGGCTCATGGTCCGCTCGCAACAGGATTTTCAACGGGTCATCATCGGCCCCCTCTGCCAGAAAATGGGAATCAAGTCACAAGAAGATTTTGAAGCGCGGAAGAAAGAACTCCAGGAAAATGTTAATAAGATGACCATTAAAGACGCGTACGAAAACATGGGATATAAGTACGACTCTTCCCGCCCCGCCCACAAACCTCTCAAAGGAGTTCTTGCAATGGCCAATTCTGGCCCCAACACCAATGGCTCCCAGTTCTTCATTAACCTCGTTGATACTCCGTGGCTCACCGGAAAACACACCGTCTTTGGGAAGGTCATTAAAGGGATGGATGTCGTCGAAAAAATGGGAAAGGTTGAGGTGGGCCCAGGAAGCAAACCGAAAGTGGACGTAAAAATCATCTCGATTCGACGAGTCGAGGAGTAGGGCTCCATGGTAAAGATCTACACAAAAAAAGGGGATGATGGATCGACCGGACTTATCGACGGATCACGTGTCAAAAAAAATGATCCCCGAGTTGATGCGTACGGGGATATCGATGAACTAAATGCTCTTCTTGGCACCGCACGAGCTTTTGTAGAAGAAAAAGAGATCAAACAAACCCTCGAAAAAATCCAATCCGATCTTTTTGCCATCGGCGCACAACTGGCGGATCCAAATTACGACAGCGCGAAAGGAAAAGAAAAAACCCAGATCGAAGAGTCGACCATCCGTGCTTTCGAAGAAAAAATGGATCAGTACGAAAACGATCTCCCCCCCCTCAAAGGCTTCATTCTTCCGTGTGGAACCCCTTCCGCCTCTTTTCTTCATTTAGCAAGAACGGTCTGTCGACGTGCAGAACGGAAAATGGTCGGTCTGGATAAAGGATGCGACCCACTCCTCCTTACCTATATCAATCGACTCTCAGACCTCCTCTTCACTCTGGCACGTGTAGAAAATCTCCGAGGAGGAGAAGAACAGATTCCCTGGTAAAGCGAATCAGAGAAGGCGGAGAAGAATCGCAGTCTGATCATCCTCTTGCGGCAACCCACCTCGAAATTGAGCAACCTGTTTATCGAGAAGAGTAAGGAAGTCAGAGGGAGAATCGCCGGGGTGATCTCGAAGAAGCTCATACACCCGTTGAAGCTCAAACTCTTCCCCCTCCGCATTCTGCGCTTCTACGATCCCATCGGTGTACAAAAGAAGCCGGTCCTCCGGCAGGAGCGTCATCTGCTCTCTCGCAAGAAGATGGTTGAAACGGGGTCCGGGATCGAGGCCCAAAACGAGTCCGGGAGGTTCGAGTTTCGTAAAAAGCGGGTTCCGATTCGGATTATAGAGAATCACCGGATTGTGTCCGGCTCGGACATAGTTGAATTCACGCGTATTGGAATCGTAGATTCCCAGAAAAGCGGAGACGAATGTCATTCGATCCATATCGGGGTAAATATCCCGGTTCGCCATCTGAAGTGCGATTAAAGGGTCCCCCGCATCCCGGAGGCGAATGTTAATCACCTTCTTCGCCACCCCCATCAGAACGGCCGCTTCAATTCCATGCCCCGCAACGTCTCCGATCAAGATCCCCATGCGCCCCTCTCCCAGATCGATGAAATCGAAAAAATCACCGCTCACTCGATGGGAAGGCCAATAACCCAATCCAGCCACTACTTGTGGAATTTCGGGCACGTCAGCAGGAAGAAGATGACGTTGCCGGAGAGCGGCAATCTTGACCGACTCCTCCAACTCCTCTGCGACCTTTACTTTCCCCTGCATTTCAACAATCCGGGAAGCAAGAGCGGTCGTGGTCGTC
>CAYRLD010000260.1:0-4170 GCA_964424925.1 uncultured Planctomycetales bacterium | reverse complement strand
GCAGGAGACACTCGCGACCACGATCACATCCCGCCGGGACATGAGCGCACTCGTCGCAGCGAGCCGGAGGCGGTCGATATCCTGATTGATGTCCGCATCCTTCTCGATGTAGATGTCCCGTTGTGGAATATACGCTTCCGGCTGATAGTAATCGTAATAGCTCACAAAATAGTGAACCGCGTTATTGGGAAAGAACTCGCGAAATTCCGAATAGAGCTGCGCCGCGAGCGTCTTGTTGTGAGAGATCACCAGCGTCGGCCGCTTTACCCGTTGGATCACCTCCGCCATCGTGAAGGTCTTTCCCGAGCCGGTCACCCCCAGGAGGGTCGACATAGGGGTCCCCTTCTCGATCAGATCGGTCAACCGTTCGATTGCGGCGGGTTGATCTCCCCGGGGAGACATCGGAGACTCGAGGGTAAAATCCATGGAGAAAGGCTACCGCTTGGATCAAACGCCGGCAAGCTCTTCCCGTGTTAGGACCTCAACACGGTTTCGACCGCCCTTCTTCGCCTTGTAGAGCGCTTCATCCGCTTTCTGGATAAGGTCGGCCCCATCTTTCATTCCAAGATGGAAAGTGGCAACCCCAAAACTGGAGGTGATCTGAAGACTCTTCTTCCGACCGATCGAGAACTTCTTCTCTTCGATCCCAGCACGAAGCCGTTCAGCCACTTCCCCCGCATGTTGGGTGGTCGTTCTCGGAAGAAGAACCACCATCTCTTCTCCCCCGTACCGAAAAACCTCTCCATCCCCTTTTCGCAGTTTCTTCTGCAGAAGAGTGGCGACCCCTTTGAGGATCTTGTCGCCCGCCTGGTGACCATGCGTATCGTTGACGTTCTTGAAGTGATCGATGTCGAGAATGATAAGAGAGAGAGGGTCCTGCTTGCGGCGGCAGGAGGCGACCTCAGCGGCAAGCTGCGTTAGGAGGTGTCGCTTCGATGCGAGTCCGGTCAACCCATCATGGGTGGCTCGCGTATAGAGGTCGGGCGTCTTCAGAGCAAGAGCGATAAACTTCGCCAGTTCCTGGAAGTGGCGGGAAGCCTGTTCGCCCCGCTCGACCGGAGTGGTAAAGCGGACAACCCCCATCAGTTCGCGGTCGGCGGAGAGGGGGGCCAGGACATGCATCCGCCCCTCTTCCGCAAGCATAACCGCTTCTCCGCGTTCGAGGCAGGTCGGCATCAGCGAATCGATCGATCGCGAGCCGGCCGCCTTAAACACGGTACGGCCCCCTACCCGAGCTGCCCTGGCTACCAGATCGCCTTTGTCTCCCACAGTTTTAATCTCAATCTCTTCGGCACCGGTAGCATCCTCTATAATCGTGAGAACTTTTTTCAGAATGGTTTTCAGATCGACATCTTCATTGAGGATGATACTGATCTCTCGCTGAGCAGAAAGAACATCGATCCGGGACTGCAGTTCGGCCCGCTGGCGGGAAAATTCATGATCCCTCTTTGCGGCCTCGCGGACGACCTCGTTGACCTCTCGGGGCGCTTTAAGAATGAGAGCGAGCATCGCGGCATAGGCGGCCGCCACCCCCAGAACCGAGTCCTGGCGGATTCCGGCCACCACGCCCAGAACGAGAGCGGGCGTCAGGAGGAACCACATCCATCGTGTCTTCATTCGATAGTTTGTTCGGCGTAGAGAGGGGGATTTGTTCACCCATAAAGCCCCATGAAAGGAAACCGGCCGTTTCAACACAAAAAACAGCTCTTTCAGGACAAGTCGCGTTTAAAACCGACAGACATTTTCGGGCATCGTATTCATGCCCCCAGATTTGCGGGGTATACTCAAATGAGATCCGTTCCTGTTAACGATGGGAGATGAGGATGTCCGTAGAATCTGCAAAATCATTCCTGGAAAAGATGAAGGGTGACAAAGAGTTACGGGCAAAAATGGAAGAAAACGGCCAGTTCATTTCGGACGACAGGTTTTTCCAGTTGGCAGAAGAATTGGGCTTCGATTTCACGCAAGAAGATTGGGATGACATTCCCAAGAGGCCGCGCATCGAAGCGGGGAATTTCCTTCTCCCAATCATAGGAGTGGTCATCTTACTGCCGGGATATATTCTGCTTCGGCTGTTGATATATATCTATTGGTAGTATGACGATTTCTTTGAAGAGTTCGAAAACCGACAGGACCGGGAACAAACCCTCCCATGCGAGAGAACCTGAGAAGTAGAGTCCAAAAGAGGCGGAAAGAATCAGAAAGGAGAATCCACGCTCTTCATTTCTCAATAAAGTGCTGATTCTCCAGCCAACGAAGATATTCAGGCACCGCTTGCTCCACGGACTTGAATTCCGCCTGGTATCCGATCTCCCGTACCCGGGACAGATCGGCCTGCGTATAACTCTGATACGCGCCCTTTAAATGGTCCGGGAAGGGAATGTACCGGACCTCTCCTTTCCCGAGATAGCGGATGACCGCTTGAGCCACATCGTTAAAGCTCTGACTCTTCCCCGTGCCGCAATTGAAAATCCCGCTTACCTGCTTATTTTCCCACAGCCATAGATTAAAGAGAACCGCATCTTCGACATACACGAAGTCTCTGCGCTGCTCTCCATCCCCATACCCACCACTTCCGGAAAACAGATTGCAGAATCCATTCTCTTTGATCTGTTTATAAAAGTGATACGCGACACTCGCCATCGACCCCTTATGTTGTTCTCGTTGGCCATACACATTGAAATACCGGACCCCGGCAACCTGGGAACGGGTCTCAGGCAGGATCTGACGAACGTATTGGTCGAAGAGAAATTTCGAATACCCATAGACATTCAGCGGCCTTTCCGCTTCCCACTCTTCTACAAAGCGGTCACTCCCCCCATACACAGCGGCGGAAGACGCATAAATAAAAGGAGCACTCTTTTCCATGCAGTAATGGAGAAGATGCTTGGAGTATTGATAATTATTCTCCAGAACATATTTTCCATTCCATTCCGTTGTATCCGAACAGGCTCCTTGATGAAAAACAACGTCAACGGGAGACCCAAAGCCTTCCTTTTTTCGAATGGAAGAAAGAAATTCATCCTTATCCAGATAATCCAGAATATCGCAGTCGACGAGATTGAACATTTTCGTCCCATCCGTCAGATCATCGACCGCCAGAATATCTGTACGCCCACGTTGATTGAGCGCCTTCACAATATTGCTGCCGATAAAACCAGCGGCACCGGTAACGATGATCATCAATATCCCTACACTTCCGTGGAAGATCTACGGCGTCTTTGGCAACAAAAGTAGCTGAACCGTCCCAGATTATAGGCCCGAGGGGGTCGGTAAACAACCGGAATGGCAGAACCGTTTCCCGTGCCCGTTAGAGCGTAAGCGAGTTCGGGGGGACCCGTCCCGCCAGAGCTTCCCGCACGTTCCGGAAAGCGATCTCGACCATCTTCCCCCGCGCCTCGTCTGTGGAACTTCCGATGTGCGGAAGAAGAACGACATCCTTCCTTCCCAGAAGACCCCGGTGAACCAGGGGCTCCTTCTCGAAAACATCGAGCCCCGCACCCGCAATCTCTCCCGCACGGAGAGCCTTCGCAAGCGCCGCTTCGTCCACGACCGGTCCGCGCGTCGTATTGATCAAGAGAGCCGAACGCTTCATTTTCTTCAACTCTCCCGCTCCGATCAGGTGGTGTGTTTCCGAAGATAGAGGACAATGAAGAGAAACAATATCACTCTCTTTCAGCAGCCGGTCGCGCTCCTTGCGATCCCTCTTCGCGAAAAGAACCTTCATCCCAAACCCACGCGCCCGCTTCGCGACCGCCTTCCCGATCCGCCCCGGACCGATGATTCCGAGCGTTTTTCCGGAAAGTTCCATCCCGCGCAAAAGATCGAAGTCAAATTTCCTGTACCGGCCCGCTCTCAGAAACGCATCCGCTTCGACAACGCGCCTGGCCACACCCAGAATCAAAGCCCAGGTCAGGTCGGCCGTCGAATCGGTCAGAACATCGGGCGTGTTGGTCACATGAATCTTCCGTGCTCGTGCGGCATCAAGATCAATATTATCGATCCCGACCGCCACGTTCGCGACAACTTTCAGGCGGGGTGCCGCGGCGAAAATCTTCTCATCGATCGGATCGGTCAAGAGACTGACGATTGCATCGACATCCCCTACCGTACGAGGAGAGATCTTCCCGTACCGGAGTTGCCCTTTTGGAAAATCGATCGGATCTTTGA
>CAYRLD010000259.1:0-4195 GCA_964424925.1 uncultured Planctomycetales bacterium | reverse complement strand
ATCCACCCCTTTTCGACCACCGCTTCGGCTGCTTCCGCCGCTTCTTTCGCAGTCTTCTCTTCGCCGAGAAGACTGTAGAAGACAAAAGAAAGGTCCCCCACCGTCACCTTCTTCTTCTTCATCAATTCCCGTGTGTACTCGATATCCTGCGCCTGAAATCCGGCGAGGATCGTGATCACGAGAGTGGCAACGGCCATCCGAAAACTCCTTTAAAAAGAGAAGAGCATCGAGAAGGAAACATAATACCGGGGATCATTCGTATCATACGCAGCACCGGGGAGGAAGGTCCCCCCTCTTGCCAGGAAAGTAATATCGGAAAAAATATCCCAATTGAGAGACAGGTCGACTGCATATCCGATGTCCGCATGTTCAAAATCGGCAAAGGGATCGGAGATCCCCCCTTCCTTCTTATGTTTGCGGTAATAATAAAAGTCGAGCGCTACTTCAAAACTATCCAGTGGGACCGACCCCATCTTCTTCTCCAGAAAGGGGTTAAAACTTCCTCCCAGATGGAGGATCCAGAGATTTGATAAATACGGAGCAAGCGTATAACCGGTCGGAATATATCCAAATCCAAGAAAGGCCTTGTCATCCGTTTCGATCTGGTTTCCGAATTCTGTATTGAGAATCCGGTATCGATCCTCATCCCCCGACCCGAACATCACGCCCAAATTAAGAGATGGCCTTGTCCGTGTATAAAATTGGTACTCAAGGGAGGCAACCGCAGCAAAAGCCTCGACCCGTTCAGGAGTATCCGTCGCCAGATGAGCAAATCGTTCCCCCGTCTGGTACCACCCTTCAAAGTCGTAGTACAGTCCGTCAGTGATTTTTCCCTGGATGCCAAGGCCGAAATATTCCGCGTTAAATTGGTAATCCTGGAATTCATTCTCAGGACTCTCTTCCAATTCATCCCGCTCAATGACCACCGAAAGGTACGGAAGTTGATCGACGATCCCCGAATAGCGCAACGTCCCGCCGAAGAAATACCGTTTGGATTCATCCGGATTGGGCCGGCTCAGATCGATATCATCCGCATGAGTCCGAAGGCGCAGCGCAAAAAGATCGAAAGGGACCGACCCCACATTCCCCCGGAGAGTGAGGCCATCCGCAATATTATTAAAAACGAGTCCTGTTCCGACCGCCACATATTGACGCCCGGCCCGAGCCGTCAGATCCCATGTGCGATCAGGCTCGCCCAGAAGTTCCCCAAGTTGAACCTGATAAAAGAGGACATCTCCATGAGGACTTTCGAAGTCGTGATCATCCCCATCCGGGCCATCGCCACTGGCATAAGAGGAATAATCGGTGACCATTCGAGCATATAATTGGTGCGCCCCGTACCGGAGATCGAGCCAGAGACGGATATCGTAATCGGTCTGACTGATTTCCGAACCGGTCCCATCGTGGTACGAAAACCAACCGGGCCGGAGCCATGCCCCATAATCGAAATAGAAGTGATCGATCGATTCGCCGTAGAATTCAAGCTTCTCCATCTCTCGAAGCTTTTCCTGCTCTTGAGCCCGCCGTTGAGCATCATCCTGACCCGGAGGGGGGATCGGAGGCTCCTGTGCCAACAGAGGAATCCCATAGGCAAAAAGAAAGGCGGACGTGATTAGACCAATTCGCATCTAGAAGGAATTATAGAGGGTCCGAAGACCGATCGGCAAGAAAATGAAAATGGCGGAGGGGGCGAGATTCGAACTCGCGGTAGGGCAAAACCCCACGCCGGTTTTCAAAACCGGTCCATTCAACCACTCTGGCACCCCTCCGCAAACCGGGGATGGCTGTGGCCGCCGTTACCGTACAAAATTTGAAGGCCGCCCGAAAACTGTTTTCGTACGTCCTTTCTTATACAGGACGTTCTGAAGGAGGATCCTTTTTCTTTCGGGCCTCTTTTCGCCGTGCCTGAAAGAAGCCTTTTAACAATAGAGCGCTCTCCTCCCCCATCACCCCTTTTACAACCGGGACACGGTGAAGAAGCTTCTTCTCCTGTACGATGTCAAAAACGGTACCGCACGCCCCAGCATTTGGATCATCCGCCCCATAATAGATCTTGCCCATCCGGGAAAGAACGAGCGCTCCGGCACACATAGGACACGGTTCGAGACTCACATAGATCTCTGCCCCCTCGAGCCGCCAATCTCCCATCGCTTCGGAAGCCTGCGTGATGGCGATCATCTCCGCATGCGCGGTCGCATCCTTCAACATCTCCATCTGATTGTGCGCGCGGGCGATAATCTGCCCCTCGTGGACGATAACCGCGCCAACAGGAACCTCTCCCGCCTCAGCGGCAAGTTCTGCCTGACGGAGGGCTTGTCTCATGAAATGATTTTCGTCTTGGATCAACATGGAGCTTCCTTCGAGGATGACGAAATGGCGGAGAGGGGGGGATTCGAACCCCCGGACCCCTTTCGGAGTCACGCGCTTTCCAAGCGCGCACGATCGGCCACTCCGTCACCTCTCCGAGCCGGCGGGGAATGTACCATTCCTACAAACCTTGTACAAGGGATGGCGGTACGATAGGATTCCGTTGATGCCCTTACCCCGATTTCGAAATATGGATGTCATCCCGATCGAAGAAGAAGGAAAACCGGTCTTTATTATCCGGGATAACGAGGGACTCTTCGACCATACACTTCGACTGCCTCCCATGGCTTTTGTCGTCGCCTCCATGCTCGACGGGGTCCGGGAAATCAAGGGGATTCAGGATGCCATCGCAGCCCAATTCCAAGGAACCGTCGTTCCTGAAGAAGAACTAAAGACGATCGTGGAAGATCTGGATAAGAATCTCCTCCTCGAATCCAAACGCGTCTCCGATAAACGGGACGAGATCATCGAAGAATTTTCAAGACTCCCCAACCGCCCTTCCCGCTTTGCCGGTCTTTCGTATGCGAAAGAGCCGGACGATCTTAAAAAGGAACTGGGAGCCTTCTACGATGCGGCCGGAGGTGCGGGACAGCCCGGAACAAACACCGAATCAGGTGCGGAGGAGGTTTCGGCGATCATCGCCCCTCACATCGATTTCCCACGGGGAGGAATCTGTTACACACACCCGTATCGACAGATCAGTGAAAGAAGCCAAGCCGACCTTTATGTCATTCTTGGCGTCGCCCATGTCTCCCCTCCCAACCCTTTCGTGGTTTCGGCAAAGGGCTTCGAAACACCCTTCGGAACCGTAAAAGCGGATACGGAGTTGATTGAAAAATTGAGTCAACGAATTCCGGGATGTTTCGAGAATGAACAGGTTCACCGGAACGAACATTCTGCAGAATTCCAGGCGGTATTCCTTAAATACGCGCGCCCCAAAGCAGATTTCCAGGTTCTTCCTATTCTCTGCTCGACCTTTGAACCTCACTGCGGAGACAGCAGTCCTTCGACCTCCGGGCAGATCGAAGAGTTTCTCCAAGCGCTTAGCGAGGTGACGAAGGAATCAGGAAAGAAGGTCTGCTTCGTGGGAGGGGTCGATTTTGCACATGTCGGCCCTCGATTTGGAGACCAAGTCGAACTGGATCAAAAACTGGTCGATTGGATGGTCGAAGAAGATCGAAAAAGTATCGATAAGATTGTCGAGGGAAATGCAGAAGGATTCTGGAGTTCGGTCATGCAGGATGGAAACCGCCGCCACGTCTGCGGGTTGTCGGCGACTTACTCGTTGCTTCGCATTCTCAAGGGAAAAACGGGAACCCGTCTCGATTACGGATATGCGGCCGATCCTGCCGGGGGATACGTCAGCTACGCCGGCCTCGTCTTTTAATGAATCCGAGGGGCAAGCGGAAGACTCTTCACGATCGATGATTCGAGGCCGGCAATCTCTTCTACTCGAGGGCCAACAGACTCTCTCCCCCCAATCACCTCTGCATGTCGAAGAAAGAGTTCGTGATGCTTCGCCTCCGCAGCTGCAAGCTCCCGATAAAATCCAGACAATTCATCCGGAAGCTCCGCTTGCGCAAGGATTCGGAATCGTTCACACGACCGGGCTTCGATAAAGGAACAGAGAATCAATTGATCAATGATCTTTGGTAACCCCTTCATCGACCCGAGAACTTCCCGACGTAGATTCACAACGTAGGGATCCTTTTCCACGGGACGAAGAACTCCCCCCCGTTTAAGAACAAGGGAGTGAACCCGCTCAAAATGGCGGATCTCTTCATGGGCAAGAACCGTCATATCCTGGACAAGAGCGCTTCGCGAAACG
>CAYRLD010000258.1:0-4209 GCA_964424925.1 uncultured Planctomycetales bacterium | reverse complement strand
GGAAGGTACCAAAATCGGTATTGTACACAGAACAAGCCGTCTCCAAACTGGACATGAGCTTTTTGGCCGTTCCCTGACGCGCACTGCAAAGAGCGCTCACCAAAGCAGGCATAAGAAGTGCGGCAAGAAGGGCAATGATCACGATCACAACAAGAAGTTCGACCAGGGTAAAACCCTTCCGGTCTCGTAATGACTTTCGCATGGAATCCCCCAAAAGGTATAAATGAGTCCTGAATTATAGGGCCCCCTCCAGGTAGGGTCAAGCGGGACACCTTACCTATGACCATTTCAAAGCAAAATCAGGACCATTTATTCTGGGCGAAAATTTAGGGATTTTGGTCTCAATAGAGTTACCCAAGGGTAACACCGTTACAGTTGCATTGCATGAAGGGCCCGCTTCGAGGTAGACTGATGGAAAGAGGAGAAACAGGATCATCGTGAATCAACAACCCTTGCAACTCTTGGCGGCCATCCCTGGGGAAGTTTTCCTCATCCTGGGCTTTGTCGCCCTCATCGGGAGTATTTTCATCTCTCGTCGCCTCATGAAAAAAAGGGAAAAGGCGATGGGAACATTTGATGACCCTGTTATGGATGCCAAAGTACGATCCGACCTGGAGGAACTGGCGGTACAAGTGCAGGAAATCGCCCGAGAACAGATTGCCAAGGCGGATGTAAAAATCCGCATGTTAAACCAGCTGATGATGGAGGCGGACCAGAAAAAGAAAGAACTAAGCGACCTCCTCTCCCAAGAACGCCCCGCACAAGAAGTGATCACAGAAACCGAGGATTCGGCTCCCCCTGTGGAAGAAAGACCGACAAACCCTCTGCATGAAAAAATATTCTCCCTCTCGGATGCTGGTAAGTCTCCCGCCGAAATCTGTGGCGAAACTGGACTCGAAATGGGAGAGGTAGAGATGATCTTGGGCATCCGCAAACTATAAGTCCCCCCCCCCAAATTGCCGATATAGAATCTAGGAGAGCGTGCGCAATTAAATGGAAGTGAAGCCCTATATCTCGGTTCAAACATCCCCTGCAGGCCTTCCTCCTGGAGGGACCGTGACAGGGACAGTGCAGAAATCCCTCGGTTCTAACGTCTACCAGGTGCAAGTCCAAGGGGCCACCCTTGAAATGGAAATCCCTATGGAACTCAAGCCGGGAGACCAGATTCAGATGCGGGTTCGAGAAGCGACCGCGCAGAAATTAATTCTCGATGTCCCTCTTCCCGTAAAGCCCGGAGGGACCTTAGCTCCATCGGATATAACAGCCCTTCTTCAAAATCTAGGCCTCCCGTCCAGTAAAGAGAGGATACAACTTACCCAGCAATTCCTCCGCCTCAACGCCCCCATGGAAGCAACAACCATAGAAGCCTCCCTACGGGCTATCGAAGGAATGAAATCACCCATCCGATTTGAAGCCGCAGCATTTCTTGCGGCACATGGAATAGAACCGGACCCCGCCCTTGTCTCTCGCATGATACAACTTGCCGAGCCTTCGACTCCAAACCCGGTCCCCTCCCCAGAAGCTCTATCGCATCCAATATTAAAAGCATACGCCAAATATATTCATTCCGGGAAAGAAGGTGAGATTCGCCTTCCCCTCCCCCCACCTCCATCGCACGAAGAACTGATTCGTATCCTAGACCGATCCCCACGACTTCGCTTCCTCGACCGAGCGATTCAACTTCTCGACAAAGCCGCTTCTACCCCCGATATCGGAAATCCAGCAAGAAAGGTTGCCGACCTTCTGAATCTGGTTCGCTCCTTCGTTCAAAGTCCAACCGAGAATGCAGACGAGGTCCTCAAACAGTTCCAAAGCCTTTTGAGACTTCCCGGAAGGGGAATCCGGGAGGTCCGCCAGAAAGTAGCCGAACTCGAACAGAAGATTCTTTCGGAAACAGCCGCCGTCCGAGAGGCAAGGCAGTGGAGTGGGCCTGTAATGGATAGCCTCGATCGGATCGTCAGTGGAAAAATGGCAACACAATTGGCCGCTTTAAGAGACGACGGAGTTTCGATCCTCGAGTTACCGGTAACTCATCAGGGAAAGGTTTTTACGATCCCGATCCGAATCATTCGAAAAAAACAAAAGGGAAAGAAAGCGAATCCGGGTGGATTTCATATCCAGATCAACACCGAGCTTTCGAAATTGGGCGAGGTAAATACAAAGATTGATACTTCCGGAAAAGGGCTTGCCGTCCGGTTCCAAGTGCAGGATGAGGAATCTCAAAAAGCGCTACGTAAGGAGCAGCAGAAACTAGACGATGCCTTGCAAGCGCTCGGTTGGAAAACCTCTTTGGCCATCGAAGTGGGAAAAGCTTCGCCCCCCCCTTTCTTCGAACTCTTCGAAGGCGACTCCGATTACCTCGGTGTCGATATGAGGGCATAATGGCAACAGAAAGACAACTCGCCGTAGCTCTGGAATATCTTCGAGATAATCCACATGCCCCTCAGGTGGTCGCAAAGGGGAACGATCATTTAGCGGAAAAAATCATTGCGGTCGCCAAGAAGAATAATGTTCCCGTCCATCAGGATTCAGATCTGGTGGAGGTTCTCGTCCACCTTGATCTGGGAGACTTTATCCCGCCGGAATTGTACAAAGCAATTGCAGAAATCCTGACCCATCTCTACCGGGTAAATAAGTTCTCTTAACGCCCACCGGTTAATTGAAAAATTCTCACCGAAGGGAAGGTCAAGTTGCTTTGCCCCCCCTGAACTGAATATGGTAGGATTTTCAAGCCGAATTGTTGGCCCGACAGAACGGGGGATCCATGGCGGAAAAGGTCGCTCTTGTTTCCGACCTTCATTCGAATATAGAAGCACTTGAAGCGGTGATGAAAGATATCAACGCCAATGGTGTTGAAAAAGTCTACTGCCTTGGAGACCTCATTGGGTACGGCCCAAATCCCCGCCAAATGCTCAAGCACGCTTTTAACTGGGATTGGTGTATTCGTGGAAACCATGAAGACGCCCTCCTCTTCCTCGCCCTCGACTTTAGTCCAGAAGCGGCACAAGCGATTGATTGGACGAGAAGCCAACTGAATGATGACACGGCGCCCAAGGAAGAAAACCATAAGATGTGGAACTTTCTTGGGGACCTTGGGGACCTAAAGACAGAAGATGGGGTAACCTACGTACACGCCTCGCCCCGTAATCGCACCAAAGAATATGTTCGCCCCCATGACATCCAGGACCCCGAAAAGATGGAGGAAATCTTTTCCCTTATCGATCACGCAGGATTTTGCGGCCATACCCATGAACCGGGAGTGTTCACCGAAGACATGAAGTTTTACCCCCCCCGAGCCTTTGCGCACAAAGTGAAGCTTTCGGACGGGCGAAAATATTACGTAAACATTGGGTCGGTAGGCCAGCCCCGCGACAGAGACACCCGATCCTGCTACGTCATCTACGACCCCGAAGCACAAGTCGTAGAATTCAGACGGGTGGAATACGACTTCAAGAAAACGATGCACAAAATTCACCAGATCAGCAGCATCCCACGACGATTTGGGGACCGACTTGAAAAAGGTCGCTAAAGAATGACCCCCCCCCTCCCCGACGTTGTCCAAATTGCACGTGAAGCGGGAAAGATCATCCTGAAACATTACCAATCCCCAGATCTCACTGTCGCACATAAGGAAGATCACTCCCCACTGACGATTGCGGATCAGGAATCGGATCAATGGATTCGAACGAAACTCTCCCAACTGACCCCTTCCATTCCCATCCTCTCTGAAGAGAGCCCCATTCCACCATACGAAGAGAGAAAATCTTGGAAGAAATTCTGGCTCGTAGACCCTCTTGATGGAACCCGAGAGTTTCTAAAACGGAACGGAGAATTTACCGTCAATATTGCTCTCATTGTAGAGGGGGAGCCGACCCTCGGCGTCATTTTCGCTCCGGTCCCAACTCATCTGTATTTTGGGGAAAAAGGGGTGGGCGCATGGAAGCAGGTTGGAGAAGAAACTCCACATAGGATCTTTTTCCAGAAGGCGGATCCTTCGCAACCTCTTACCGTCGCTGTCAGTCGATCTCATATTTCGCCCCGGGAAGAAGCGTTCCTTCAGAGACTCTCTATTCGAGAAACCCTTCGCGTCGGAAGTTCCCTGAAATTTGGACTCCTTGCCGAAGGGGTCGCACAAGTCTACCCCCGAAATGGACCCACCATGGAGTGGGATGTCGCTGCAGGGGACTGCCTCTATCGGGCTGCGGCAAA
>CAYRLD010000257.1:0-4214 GCA_964424925.1 uncultured Planctomycetales bacterium | reverse complement strand
GCCGCTTACCAATTCATAGAAGACCGCTCCGAGAGCATAGATGTCACTCATATGATCTACTTTTTCCATGTCCCCCAAGGCCTGTTCCGGGGGCATGTAGTACGGGGTTCCCATCACAACGCCCTTTACATAGGCGGAGTCTCCGATCCGTTTCACTTTCGCTAGTCCAAAGTCGAGAATCCAAGGGTGGCCTTTCGGATCGAGAATGATGTTCCCTGGTTTCAAGTCTCGATGGTAAATCCCTTTTTGATGCGCGTAATCGACCCCGAGAGCGAGGTCTCTCATGACCCGGACCGCCGTTCTCAAGGGAATGGAATCTCCTCGATGGTCCGGGATTTCTCCGTCGTGGCGCGTCTGTTTCCCCACTTCGGTAATGAAGGTGGTTTTGAATGCTTTTCCCTTCACTCCATCACGAACGACATCATCCAGTGTGATTCCGTCGAGAAGTCTCATGGTGTAGTAGAAGTGGTTGTTGTTATTTCCAAAATCGAGGATCGGAACAATATTGGGGTGGTCGAGATCGGCGGCCGCTCTCGTTTCATTGTAAAATCGTTTTAAATCTTCGACATCACCAAAGGGAGTTTTGACTCCCGAAGCGGTGTCGCTTTCATGAGGAAGCAGTTTCAGGGCGACAATTCGGTTGAAGTCTTTCTGCCAGGCCCGGTAGACAATTCCCGATCCTCCCCGCCCGACTTCTTTTACGAGAATATACTTCCCAAACTGATTTTCCGGATCGAGGCTGGCCATTCGTACGTCGTCCGGAAGCTCAATGTCGAGTTCGCGAGAAGCTCCATCAAGAGCTTCTTTGACGGCGGCCGCCATTTTCGCAAAGAGAGCGGGAATGTCCGCCTGGCATTGAGGACAGGTATAGTTTCCTTTGTTCAGTTCCTCTCCCGGGGATTCGATCTGTTGCCCGCACTCGGGGCATGCATATAGATGTAAGCCTTGTAGATCGAGCGCCGTTTCGACCGCTTCCCGGTCGAGATACTCCCGTTGAATAAGGATCTCCCCCAGGGGAGGGACCGGTTTAATCCCCAGTTCGTTTAGACGGCCCTGCAATCGGAGACACTCATTAACTTGGTATTCTGTCGCGAGCCCTTTTTCGATCAGGAGTCTTCCGAAGAGAGCATGTCTTCGACTCGGTAGGCCTTCCGGGGTCTCTTCGAAAGCTTTTTTCTGCATCTCAAGGAGTCGGTCGACATCTTGCTCTTTAAGATGCCCTCGAGAGATCAGAATGGCTCCGAGGGTACGGGAGGGGTTTCGATCCTGGACGATCAGACAATCGTACAATTGCTCACGGGTTATTAAGCCCGCTCGCAGTGCGATTTTCCCCAACAACAGATCCCGTTTTGGTGTGCTCATAGTGTGCGGAATTATATCGGCCAGTTCCCTGATCGACTCGAGTTTAAGAGGTGATTCTGGTGAAGGCGTCTACAAGATCCTTTGTATCTCCCTTCTGTAATGTTCGAACGTCAAGCAGTACACGGTCTTGTTGTACCCGCGTGAAAATACAGGGTTGATTCTTTCGAAGGCGTTCGGATACTTGATCAGGAGAGAGTTCGGAGTGCTTTGCCGTTACCACTCGTGTGGGAAGTCCTTGTGTGGGAACGGATCCCCCTCCGATTTCAGAGGTGCTTTTTCCTACCTGGATATCCCAGCCGGGAAGCGGTTGCAATTGGGTGGCTAGGTCGAGAGCTCTTCTTTCCATCTCGTCGACCGGGGCCGAAATCATTTGGAGGGTCGGGTGAGTGGTTTGTAACTGTTCTGGATTAAGATAGAGTTTTAAGGTTGTTTCCAGCGCGGTCAGGTTTAGTTTGTCGACCCGGAGGGCTCGGTAGAGTGGGTGTCGACGGATGGCTTCTACCGCCTTCTTTTTCCCCACGATCAGTCCCGCTTGGGGACCTCCCAGAAGTTTGTCTCCGCTGAAGGTGATCACTTCCGCTCCGGACTCGACGCTTTGTTGTACGAGAGGCTCATCGAGGATCCCGTAAGGCGTAAGGTCAACCAACGCACCGGAACCGAGGTCGTCCATTACCCTAATATTGTGACGGTTTCCTAGCCCGATCATCTCATCGAGGGAAGGGGTGTGTGTAAATCCGATAATTTTATAGTTCGAGGTATGTACTTTGAGTAAGAGGGCCGTTTCCGATGTAATCGCTTTCTCATAATCTTGAATATTCGTTTTGTTGGTGGTTCCGACTTCGACCAGTTTCGCTCCCGACTGTTCCATGACATCGGGGATTCGGAAACTTCCTCCGATTTCGACGAGTTGACCTCGAGAGACGATAACCTCTTTTCCTCGCGCTAGGGTGGCAAGAGCGATTAGCGTGGCTCCGGCATTGTTATTGACCACTGTGGCGGCTTCGGCTCCGGTTAATTCTTTTAACAGTCGGACGATTTCTGTTTCCCGCATCGATCGATCCCCCGTTTCCCGATCGACTTCGAGCAGGGAATACCCTTTTTGCTCGGCAGAAATAGCCGCGATTGCTTCCGGGGGGAGGATCGCTCTCCCCAGTCCTGTATGAAGAATAATTCCGGTTGCATTAATGACCCGGCAGAGGGCCGGACTTTTTTCTCGTTCTACTCGCTCTCGAACATTTTCCAGGATCGATTTTTCATCGACGGGAAGCGTTTCGCCCTTGCGGATTCTGTCCCGAAGTTTGTCCAGTTCTTCCCGGAGACAGAGAAGAAAGAGCGATTTTCCCGCGCTTTCCTGCAATGCTTGAGAATGGCTGCTATTGAGGATTCGATCGACAGAGGGTAGTTTTCGTAAAAGGTCGTTGGCCATGGTGTCATCATAAGCCGTCATGGCGACGGGGGGAAGGGGGAAAGTGTGGAAATGGCAAGACCTCCTTTTTTCCGGGCAACCTCTTCGGCTTTTTTTGGATCGGCATGGATCTGGAAAAAGGTGGATCCACTCCCGGTGAGGTGGACATCGGGGCCCAGTTTTCTTTTCCAGGTTTGAAGGGTTGGATATCGTTGGAATGCTGGTTCTTGAAGACGATTATAAATCTGTTTCGCGAGTTCGAGGGGTGGGGTTGATTGAAAAGCTTGGATAAATTGCGACTCGCTTTTCCGAGAGATGGTTTTGTCCCTTTTGACCTGCGCGTAGACTTCTTTCGTGAGCGCTTCTACGGGGGGGAAGTAGAGTGTGATCGGGAGGTTCCGGGTGGTATCGAGGGGGTGGATCTTTTCTCCTCTTCCCGTACAGAGTGCTGGGGATCTCTGAAGAAAGAAGGGGACATCCGATCCGATCTCCTTTGCGATGGTATGTTGGTCGAGGTCGAGGTCGAACATTTTATCCAGAGCCATGATCAGGGTTGCGGCATTCGAACTTCCCCCTCCTAACCCCGCGCCCGGAGGGATTTTCTTATGAAGATCGATTCGTACCGGAGGAATTTTTCTTTGGGTAGAGACGATCCGGTACACTCTTTCCAGTGTGTTGGTTCCGGTCAGTTTTGCTCCTTGAACATGGAGTGAAAATTCCCGGGAAGGTCTTATTCGGAGATGGTCGCAAAGGTTAATGGGGGTCATGACCGTCGCGATCTCATGGAATCCGTCTGGCCGTTTCCCATGTAGCTCTAAGAACAGGTTGATCTTTGCCGGGCACGCAAGGAGGGTCTGGTTCATAGGAGGATGTTATCGATGAGCCTTGCCTTTCCAATCCGAACGGAAAGGGCCATGAGAGTTCTCCCCTTGATTTCTTTGAGCGGTTCTAGCGTTTCGGAATTGACTACGGCAATGTAGTCGATTCGAGCTCCTTTTACGGCGCGGATCTGTTTTTTCATGGCGGCGATCACTTTGGCCGCGGAACTTTCTCCATTCGATACGGAGTCCTTTGCTCTCATCAACGTTTCATAGAGGATGACAGCATCTTTTCGCTGTTTTGGTCCCAAGTAGATATTTCGGGAACTCATAGCGAGTCCATCTTCTTCCCGTACGGTTGGCAAGAGTCGAACTTCCGCCCCCAGGTTTAGGTCGAGACTCATTCTTCGAATGATGAGGTATTGCTGGTAGTCCTTTTGTCCCATATAGGCGAAATCGGGTCGAACAATAGAGAAGGTCTTCAGGACGACCGTCATGACGCCGCGAAAATGTCCTGGTCGAAAGGGTCCGCATAATTTGGAGGGGAGACCTTTCTCATTCTGATCCACATGAGTATCGAATCCCTTTGGGTACATCTGTGCTACATCCGGAATGAAGAGGATGTCGAC
>CAYRLD010000256.1:0-4217 GCA_964424925.1 uncultured Planctomycetales bacterium | reverse complement strand
GGCGAGAAGGATGTTTGCGGGTTTGATATCTCGATGAATGATTCCTTGTGAATGTGCGTGTGCTAATCCGGAGAGGATTCCGGTTAGGATTTTGACCGCTCTTTTCTGGGGAAGCTTTCCTTCTCTGATAATCGTGGTTCCGAGGCACGGGCCTTCCACCAGTTCGGATACTATATATATGAGGCCGTCTTCTTCTCCGGCATCGAAGGTTCTCACGATATTCGGGTGTTCTAGTTTTCCTCCTGCTGTCGCTTCTCTTTTAAATCGCCCTTTGATTCCGGGCATTCGACTGAACTCTTCGGTGAGGAGTTTGATGGCGACCTTTTTTTCCGTCGATGTTTCCATCCCTATGTAAACCGTTCCCATTCCCCCTTTTGCTAGGGGACGTACGATTGTGTATTTCCCGAAGACTTTCCCAGAGAGGGGATCCTGATCGGTGTCCTCCACGGGGGGTTGAAGTTCTAGGAGAATTTTTGGATTGGTTGCGGCATGGAACTCAAGATATTGCGCACACGGGGCGCATTTGTATCTGCGGTGGGCTTGGAATTCCGGTACGGTGAACCGTTTTCGGCAGCCGGGGCATGTCAGCTTTGCAATGCGAGAATGAGCATGGACTCTTCCTGCTTGGTCGGTTGTGGCGAGACCAAGTTTGATGGCCGCGATACCGATCGATTTGTCCGCTTTTCGGCAATCCTCCAATGTAGAAGGGGTGAGGATACCAAGTCGAGTCCAGAGTGAATCGGGGGGGGTGTTGTTTTCCATCGGCTTTATAGATTCGCAGGAGAAGCCGATTTCGTCAAGAAGAGGGAAAATGAACGGTCTCCTCTTGACGAGTTCCCTCAAGAACAGCAGGATGTTCGGGAAACTTATATATGACAGGAGCCTCTTTGATGGCCAAAAAGCCAAAAACTGCGATCACCCCAACTCGAGAAGAAGATTATCCTCAATGGTACCAGCAAGTCATTAAGGCTTCTGATCTGGCGGAGAATTCCCCCGTTCGAGGATGCATGGTTATCAAGCCGTGGGGATATAGCTTGTGGGAAAGGATGCAGGCCGTTCTTGATCGAATGTTTAAAGAGACGGGTCATAAGAATGCTTATTTCCCTCTTTTTATTCCGTTGAGCTTTCTTGAAAAAGAGGCGGAACATGTCGAAGGGTTTGCGAAAGAATGTGCTGTTGTTACACACCACAGGCTTGAGGCGGGAGAAGATGGAAAACTTACGCCTGTCGGAAAGCTGGATGAACCTCTTATTGTCCGGCCTACTTCAGAGACGATTATTGGGGCCGTTTTCTCCAAATGGGTTCAGTCGTACCGGGACTTGCCTCTTCTGATTAATCAGTGGGCGAATGTTGTACGTTGGGAAATGCGGACGCGCCTTTTTCTCCGCACGGCGGAGTTTCTCTGGCAGGAAGGGCATACATGTCATGCAACCCCCGAGGAAGCAGAAGAGGAGACAGCGAAGATGCTTCGGGTCTATGCTGATTTCGCAGAGAACTATATGGCGATGCCGGTGATCTGTGGAGAGAAGACGGAGAATGAACGGTTCCCTGGAGCGGTGAATACCTGGTCGATTGAATCGATGATGCAAGATCGCAAAGCTCTCCAGGCGGGGACCTCGCATTTCTTGGGGCAGAATTTTTCCAAGGCTTCGGATATTCGTTTTCAGGGAAAAGATGAGAAAGAAGAGTTTGCCTGGACGACTTCCTGGGGTGTTTCAACTCGTTTGGTTGGGGCTCTTGTGATGACGCACTCCGATGATGATGGCCTCATTCTTCCTCCCCGATTGGCTCCGTCTCATGTTGCCGTGATTCCGGTTATTCGAGATGAGGAGAGCCGGGCCGAAGTGATCTCTTTCTGTGAAAAATTGGTATCCGATATTCGGGGTCTTCAATATGACGGCGCTCCCGTTGAGGTCGAATTTGATGTTCGAGATATGCGGGGAGGAGACAAGGCTTGGTCGTGGGTAAAGAAGGGGGTTCCTATTCGGGTGGAAGTCGGGCCGAGAGACATTGCTGAGAATAAAGTTTTTGTTGGGCGCCGGGATCAAGGAATGAAAGAACGGTATGGGCAGGGCCGGGATGAATTTGTTTCTTCTGTTCCTTCCGTTCTTGAAGAGATCCAAGAGGGTCTTCTTGCAAAGGCAAAGGCATTCCGCGAAGCGAACACCCGGAAGATCGACACAAAAGAGGAGTTCTACGAATATTTCACACCCAAGAATGCGGACAAACCTGAGATTCATGGTGGGTTTGCCCTTTCTCATTGGAGTGGGGAAGCGGATGTGGAAGAACAACTGAAGAAGGATCTCAACGTGACCATCCGCTGTATTCCGATTGATGCGCCGGAAGAAGAGGGTCTCTGTGTAATCAGCGGAAAACCGAGTCGGAGGCGTGTGGTTTTCGGAAAGGCGTATTAATTTCGTAACCGCAATTCTCACTTCTTTAAAGGTCTCTCCTAAGGGGCTTAATCCACCGATTAACGCGGGTTTCTTTATCCCCATTATTTTTGCATGTAATTATTATTTTTTGCACCCAGCCCCATAAATTTTGGTGTATACATTATGGTGAACGAGGAAAGCACTAGGGGGCGCATCAATGAAACAGACGGGGCTGGCCGTAATCGGGGCAATCTGCATATCGGCGTTTGGTTGTGGTGGCGGGGGAGATCATCAGAGCGGATCAAATCCTTCTTCGGCCTCTGCCTCCTCGGGGGTATCTACATCTCCCGGCCTGTCGGACACCTCCTATCAAAATGGGCATCCGATCTCCCTCTCTACGAGTGATTCTCATACCTTACATGAAGAGAGTGAAGTCGTGAGAATTGTGAATGAGTATCGTGTTTCGATTGGTTTGAATGCCCTGGTTTCTACCGCGGCTCTTTCTGATGTTGCACGTGCGCATAGTTTGCACATGATTATTCATGACTTTTTCGCCCATCAGAACCCAGAAGGAGACTCCCCGGGGCAGCGAATTCTAAAGGGGGGGATTTTGTGGTCGATGGCGGGAGAGAACTTAGCGGCCGGTTATACCTCTCCGGAAACCGCTTTTGACGCCTGGATGAACTCTCCTGGGCATAAAGAAAACATCGAACGGGCGGAATGGGTTTTCACAGGAGTTGGGGTCTGGGTCGATCCCTCGTCCACGTATGGAACCTATTACACTCAAAATTTCTCTCGCCCGTAAAAAAAGAGAAAAACAACACTCATTTCCGGCTTTTCTCTTGACTCCATGTCGCCGAAACGTATAATCCGCGTCTCCCCAAACGGGTGATTTTTCCATGTGAAAAACAGCCGGGAGGGGCGATCTTTGAAAATTGGGTAGATAGCCAACACGCTATAAACCCATTACTAACAACATTGCTACCATAACGGCAAAGAGTTAGGGAATGGGATCCAAACACTGTGACTCGTCATAGTGGAATTGGGTTTTAACAGAAACGAATAACGGATCACCCTTCAAACAAATGAAAGTTTGATTGAAGAGTTTGATCATGGCTCAGAACGAACGTTGGCGGCGTGCTTAATACATGCAAGTCGAGCGAGAAATGGTTCTTCGGAACCAGAGTAAAGCGGCGAAAGGGTGAGTAATACATAGATAACGTACCCTTCGGTTCGGGATAACCCCGCGAAAGCGGAGCTAATACCGAATAACGACGGAAGAGGACATCCCCTTCTGTCCAAAGGATTGCGAAAGCTTTCTTCCGGAGGAGCGGTCTATGGCCTATCAGCTAGTTGGTGGGGTAATGGCCTACCAAAGCAAAGACGGGTAGCCGGACTGAGAGGTTGAACGGCCACATGGGAACTGAGACACGGTCCCAACACCTACGGGTGGCAGCAGTAGGGAATCTTGCACAATGGGCGAAAGCCTGATGCAGCGACGCCGCGTGGGGGATGACGGCCTTCGGGTTGTAAACCCCTTTCATGTGGGAAGAACACTGACCTAACCACAGGAAGAAGCACCGGCTAACTCAGTGCCAGCAGCTGCGGTAATACTGAGGGTGCGAACGTTGTTCGGAATCACTGGGCGTAAAGCGCGCGTAGGCGGTCCGGCAAATCGGTTGTGAAATCCTCCTGCCTAACGGGAGAATTGCTGCCGAAAATACCGGGCTAGAGGTTGTCAGGGGCAAGTGGAACTCTTGGTGGAGCGGTGGAATGCGTAGATATCAAGAGGAACGCCGGAGGCGAAAGCGACTTGCTGGGGCAATTCTGACGCTGAGGTGC
>CAYRLD010000255.1:1550-4236 GCA_964424925.1 uncultured Planctomycetales bacterium | reverse complement strand
CTCCCGCTCTTCGAATCGGTGATGGGAAAGTACCCGCAATGGCAGGAAGGGGATACGCCGACCCTCATTCCTTGAGAGAATCCCCCTTCTCTACTTCGAATACCCATCCGGATGAGTGCGATGCCATTCCCAGGCGGAGGAAAGAATCTCATCGAGAGTTTTCTCGGCACGGAACCCTAATTTTTGTGCCGTGTATTCTACAGAAGCGACTAAATAAGGAGGGTCGCCTTCCCGTCGTTTATCCTCTTGGACGTTAATCTCCCGGCCGGTGATTCGTTTGGCCGCATCAACGACTTCCCGAACAGAATGCCCCACACCCGTGCCTACATTCATCGCATCGAAAGAACCTTCTTCGACTCCATCGATCGCCTTGCCGTGCGCCGCCGCCAGGTCATCCACATGAATAAAATCGCGCACACAGGTTCCGTCGGGCGTGGGATAATCGGTTCCAAAAATTCGAAAAGCTCCCCCCGTTAATGCCGCTTTTAAGAGAAGAGGAATGAGATGGGTTTCCGTCGTGTGATCCTCCCCATACTCGCCACTCCTTTCCGCTCCGGCCGCATTAAAGTAGCGAAGGGCGACGGCACCGATGCCGTACGCCTCGCTGTAATCGCGTAACATATGTTCGAAAGAAAGTTTACTCGATCCGTACGAAGTGATCGGGATTTGAGGGGTCTCTTCGGTAATCGGATTCGTATCGGGTAATCCGTACGTCGCACAGGTGGAGGAGAAGACAATTTTTTTCACCCCGGTTTCCCTCATCGCCTGTAGAAGGCGAAATCCACCGAACGTGTTTGTTTCATAGTAGGCTCCCGGGTCTCGTACCGATTCGGGAATCAACGATTTCCCCGCGAAATGAATTACCGCTTCAGCGCCGGATGTCGAAAGAATCTCGGTTAGATTGGAAGAACGAAGATTCGCCTGGTATAGCTCAACATCTCCCAGGCTCGCTCGATGTCCCGTAGAGCCGTCATCGAGAACCGCAACCTCGTCCCCTCGGCTTTGCAGCCACCGAACCGTATGACTGCCGATGTATCCCAATCCCCCGGTCACCAAGATTTTCATAAGACGGTATTGTGAATCAGGAACCTATGCTGGTCCAGTGAATCCTGAGAGAAACTATTCCTCACCCCTCCGGCCTATACGAACGGAGAGAGGCTCCCTACTACTACTTCTTCTCCACAACCACCCAACGACCACAATTGGCTCGCCCCGTCCCATTACAAGTCGGACATCGATATTGGGTCGTCCCGTTGCATCGATAGCACGTAACCTTCTTCTTCCCTCCACAGCGAGGACACTCAATCTTACCATATCCGCGGGACGACCCCTTTCCGCTGCAATACGTGCAACTTGTCGACCCATATCCTTTCCGGCCACTCCCCTTGCAATAAACGCAGTTCTGCTCCACATATTCAACCGTAACCCCTTTCCCTCCGCACTTCATACAGATTCGGATGCCCCCTTTACACCCCTTCTTATCGAGAAGATCGTTCATAAGGGTATCCTCTTCACAGGGGAGTGAGCCTTTCTGTTCACAATCCACACAGGGAGTATTTCCAACCCCCTCGCAACTTTCACATCCGGAATCGGTACACGGCACCCATTCGCGGGTAGGACCACATCCGGTAATGAACAGGACCGACAGAATTGCAGGTAAAAAAAGTTTCATGATCTATCCTCTCAAATTGTCGAGGCAAGGCCTCCCTGGAATCGGGTTGAAGCAATTTCGCTCCTTCTAGTCTACCCCATCATTTGAGGAAAAAGTGAAATTCAAAATTAGTCTAAAAAAGGTCTGTTTTCGGGACGCGCTGGTTGTGGGGCGGGCTTCTCCCTGGACCGTCCGATCGACTTTAGCGGTAAAAGCCCTTCGAGCGGTATTCGAGATAGATGTCGACGAAGATCTTCATCTGATCCTTGAACTTCTGCCCGAATGAGAGTGTGAGGATCCGGGAAACAATTTCGCGGGAAGTTCCCATTCTTGAGGTGAGCATCTCTCCATAGGCGCCCCCACCCGCCTCCGCAATCGCCTTGAATTCGGCAGAAGTCTGATTATGCACGCCCGCCTGCCCGACCCCGATCGTTGAGGTAATGAAGGGACGGATCATTCGTTTCGACTTCTTCCCGGTAGCGACACTCGGGCGCTTTCCGAACGGCTTTTCGCGAGCGTCCTTCGCAAGTTTCTTCGCCTCCTCTACCGCATCTGGATGAGGGGGGGCATCCCCAATGATGAGGATCACCTTGTTGGTGCTGGCGCTCCATCCCATCTTTCCACTGAGGGCGAAAAGAAGACCTTTCTCCACTCGCTCGGGGAAATCCCCTCCCCCGCTCGCCTGAAGTTTTCCCAACTTATCCTGAACAAATTTGACCTGAGGGCTCAAGGGAGAAAGGATCGCCGCCCCATCTTTCATTTCGCCCAGTTCTTTGTAGTGAACCAATCCGATGCGAAACTGCGGGGCAATGCTCTTGAGGATCGCGACGAGATCACTGAGACCTTCCCGGGCGGCATCGATCGTCGCCTGCATGCTTCCGGTGGAATCGATCACAATGGCGACATCGAGACCATACTTGTTGAGGTCGAAGGCTCTCTCTACAAAGTCTCCTACAACCGTGCCTCCCTTCCCTTTCGTCTTGGTTGAACCTTTCTTTGGCGGAGCGACCCATTGCACAGGAGCGTACGTCTTCT
>CAYRLD010000255.1:0-1540 GCA_964424925.1 uncultured Planctomycetales bacterium | reverse complement strand
GTCCCACTTCGATTTTTTATCCGACGAGACTTCGGTCGTGATTCGTTTGAGCACGGCCAGCGTCTGGGTGCGATAATGGGGATTGTTGACCTTCAACTGCTTCTGAATAAGTTCCTTCACGAGATCACTCGTCGCTACCATCTTGAGGACATCCGGATTCGTCCGCAAAAGCGTCTCCATCGCAAACGCCCGGAGTCGACGATCTTTTGAACGCAGCGCATCGAGAACCATCTCATTCCCCGCTGGGTGCCAATGGTTCCCCAGAGAAATAAGAATAATCCCTTTCATCGCCCAATGTTTCGAATCCGTGTATTTCCCGGCGAGCGCCTTTGTGGCGTTCTCGTCGAGATCATTGGCGAGGACCGGAGTCGCCGCGAGGGCGAATAGAATCATCAGAATCGTGCGCATCTTCTTTCTCATTATACGCCGGAAGAGGTCCTGAGGATTCAAATATATGGAGCGACCTGCGGATTTCACGCCCCGGCTAAAGAACAACCGCTTTGCGGAAAGGAAGGTCGAGGTTTCCGGTGTGAACGGTCTCCCACTCCCCCATCGAGACTCCCTCCACCGGCCCGGTCAGGGCCTCCGCGGCCGCCTTACTGAGAAGGATCTCTTCCCGCCCCGCCGTATCTTCCCCGAGTTTGGACGCGACATTCATCTCATCACCAAAGATCTCATCGGTCAGGCGAAGAACCTTTCCATACCCGACCCCGAAACAGAAGGCGACGTGAGAATCGGGATCTTCGACCCCTTCATTGCAGGTCCGCAGGGCCTTTACAATCCCTACGGCCGCGCGAAACGCTTGGTCGGCTGTCGGAAAAACGCAAAGCATGTCATCCGCATCCTGCTTCAGAAGAATTCCTTCTTCCCGCTCGATAATCGGCCTCGAAAGGGAAACGCCCTTCTCCACAAGAGCAAGAAAATGGAGAACCCCACGCTCTTTCGTGATCCGGGTAAAGCCGGACGTGTCGCTCACCAGAATCGCGCAATTCTCTCCACACTTCTCCCAGATTTCCTGATCGATCTGGGCAGCGTTTTCGGGGTGGGCATTGCGCTCCGTAAGTCGTTCGAGAAGCCATTCATGATCCGGCGGAAGATCAAATTTTTTCACTAATTTCTTCGCCCTTTCCCACGCTTCTGGTGTCAGTCCCATTATGTCCTCCCAGCCACTCGTATAAGACTCCCTAATCGGTTCGGAATAGGGGATCGGGAAGAACCTCTATTTTCTCTTCGTACCGGGTTCCGTCAACCACGAGACGAACCACATACTCTCCCGCCGAAACACGATCCCGCTTCCGACGCAGACTCCAAGAAGAACGCTGCAGTCCCCGCTTTCCGTCCGCCTTCAATTTTCGAACAAGTTTTCCTTTTTGGTCACGAATCTCAAGAGAGATCTTTTCTGCATCCCAACCGAGGTAGTACCAGAGACTCACCCCCGTCTTAGGATTCTTCCCGAGAAACTCTTTCACCCCTCCGAACCATCGGGGCTTTCCCGAACTCCAGAGCACTCCATCGGAAGAAGAAAACAGGTGAGCCTTCT
>CAYRLD010000254.1:0-4263 GCA_964424925.1 uncultured Planctomycetales bacterium | reverse complement strand
CACTGTCGTGAGCAGGTCACAGAGGCGATGATCGATGGATTGCGGAAAGATGTTCGGGGTGGCGTTGCGTACCTCAATCCGGTCCGTCTCATGGTGGACTCGGGTGCGCGAGGTAGTCAGGACCAGGTTCGGCAGTTGGCCGGGATGCGTGGTCTGATGGCGAAGCCGTCTGGTGCGATTATTGAAACCCCGATCTTGTCGAACTTCCGTGAAGGACTATCCGTTCTGGAATACTTCAGTTCCACCCACGGGGCTCGTAAGGGTCTTGCGGATACGGCTCTGAAGACAGCCGATGCCGGGTACCTCACTCGGAAATTGGTCGATGTTTGTCAGAACATGGTCATTACGCGGGATGATTGTGGCACGCTCAACGGTATTACTAAAGGTGCGGTCTACAAGGGAGAGAAGGAAGAGGTTTCCATCGCCCAGTCGATCGTCGGTCGTGTCGCACGGTCGAATATCACCGATATCATTACGGACGAGGAAGTTGTCCGTGAGAATCAAATTATTACCCAGGAGATTGCCAATCGGATTCAATCTCTTGGTTTCAACAAGATCCTCGTCCGTTCTCCGCTGACTTGTGATGCGGGGCACGGTGTCTGTGCTCTCTGCTATGGAATGGACCTTTCCCAGGGACGTAAAGTTGAGCAGGGAACCGCTGTTGGAATTATCGCGGCTCAATCGATCGGGGAACCGGGTACGCAGCTCACCATGCGGACCTTCCACATTGGTGGTGTTGCGATTAAGACCGCGGAAGAGTCGAAGATCTTTTCCAAGAATAAGGGGCACGTCAAGTTCTCCAACCTGAAGGTTGCGGAAGTTGAGGACGGAAGTATTGTTGCCCTGAACCGGAATGGGGAAATCATTCTCGTTGATGAAAAAGATCGTGAGATTGAAAAATATATTATCCCTGCCGGGTCCGTACTGAAAATAACGGAAGGCGGGAAGGTCAAACCCCGAGACCTTATCGCCCAATGGGATCCGCACAATGTCCCGATTATCGCCGGAAAGGGTGGTAAGATCCGATACGAAGAAATCATCAAAGGTGAAACGATGATGGAAGAGCGCGATCCGCGCTCTGGAATCATGAAACGGTCCATTCTGGAGCACAAGGGTGAACTTCATCCTCAATTAGTTATTGAGGACAATAAGGGCGTTATTCAGGAAGTTCATCCGCTTCCGGAAAAAGCGTACATTGAGGTGAACGAAGGCGACAAGGTCAAGCCTGGTGTCATCCTTTCGAAGACTCCACGAGCTCTTTCCGGTACGCAGGATATTACCGGAGGTCTTCCTCGGGTTACCGAATTGTTTGAAGCGCGAAAACCGAAAGAACCTTCTGTTATCTCTGAGATTGAAGGAACCGTTGAGTTCGGAGAGAAGAAGCGCGGAAAGCGGACCATCATCGTACGGAATGATGAAACGGGTATGGAAAAAGCGCATATCGTCCCTTACGGCCGACACCTTCGGGTTCACACCGGAGACAAGGTTCGGGCGGGTGAAGCGCTCATTGAAGGCCCGCTCGTTCCTCACGATATTCTCCGAATTCGGGGTGAAGAAGAGTGTCAGCAGTACATCCTGCGAGAGGTTCAGTCGGTGTATCGCTCTCAGAACGTAATGATCAATGATAAGCATGTAGAGTTGATCGTTAGCGCGATGATGAGAAAGATCCGAATTCAGGGAGCAGGGGATACGGCCTTCCTCCCCGGAGCGGTGGTCGATAAATTCGTCCTCCGGGATGAGAATGTTAAGATCAAGAAGTCGGGTAAGAAGCCGGCTACGTATAATCCTCTTCTCTTGGGGGTCACAAAGGCCGCGGTCCAGGCGGAAAGCTTTATTGCTGCCGCCAGTTTCCAGGAAACGACCAAGGTTCTTACTGAAGCGGCTCTCGCTGGAAAACGGGATAATCTGACCGGCTTGAAAGAGAATGTCATTGTAGGGCATATGGTCCCTGCGGGTACCGGGTTCAAGGAGTACCAGAAGATGGAACTCTTCCGGGAAGAGCCTCCTGCCTCCGAATCTGAGGAAGAAACGATTACGGTTGCATAATATTCGCGAAAGGCGAAGGAAATACTGGACTGGACGATTTGAATTTCTATAATTAGGCGCTTATGCCAACGATTAATCAGCTAATTAGACACGGAAGAAAGAAACCTAAGTACAAGAGTAAGTCTCCTGTTCTGGACGAATGTCCTCACAAGCGGGCGGTCTGTACTCTTGTGAAGACGATGACTCCGAAAAAGCCGAACTCGGCGCTTCGAAAGATTGCGCGTGTTCGTCTTCCTTCTAATGGACGTGAGTCGACGGCTTATATTCCCGGAGAAGGCCACAACCTTCAAGAACACTCGATTGTTCTTATCCGGGGGGGTCGAGTTCGGGATCTTCCGGGTGTCCGGTACCACGTCGTTCGCGGTACCCTTGACTGTGCTGGTGTAGAAGGCCGGAAGCAGTCTCGTTCTAAGTACGGCGTAAAACGACCGAAGTAGGGAGAATCGATGCCTTCGAAATACAAATCAACAGAGAAATATCTTCAAGCGGATCCCCGCTTTAAGAGTGCTCTTGTTGGAAAATTTATTAACAACCTGATGGTCGGCGGAAAGAAAACTCTCGCTCAGCGAGTCTTTTACAAAGCGGTCGATGAGGTTGTTAAAAAGGTGAAGGATAAAGATCCTCTCGAAATCTTCACTACGGCAGTTAATAACGTTAAACCTCACGTTGAGGTTCGCTCTCGTCGAGTAGGCGGAGCTACATACCAGGTTCCTGTTCAGGTTCCCCATCGTCGTCAGACCGCTCTTGCCTTCCGGTGGATGCTTAAGGCTACCCGTGGAAAGAAGGGGCGCGCGATGCACCAGAAGCTTGCAGACGAAATTGTGAACGCGTACCAGGGTACGGGTGAGTCGGTCAAAAAACGGGACGAGGTCCATAAAATGGCCGATGCAAATAAGGCGTTCGCGCACCTGGCTTACTAATCTTCGTCAATCGCTTTTTGGGAGAGGGGCGCTCCGCATGGGGTGACACTCGAAAAGATCCGAAATTTTGGCATCATTGCACATATTGATGCCGGGAAAACCACCACTACAGAACGCGTCCTCTATTTTACGCGTCGAATCCACCGAATCGGGAATGTAGATGAGGGTACGACTACTACGGACTGGTATGAGGAAGAAGTTCGTCGTGGGATCACCGTCTTTAGCGCTGCAGTAACTGCAGAGTGGCGTGGTCACACCCTGAATCTCATTGATACCCCAGGGCACGTTGACTTTACGGCAGAGGTCGAACGAAGTCTCCGCGTTTTGGATGGGGCTGTCGTTGTCTTTGACGGCGTTTCTGGAGTGGAAGCTCAGTCCGAAACAGTCTGGAGACAGGCCGAGGGGTATGGGGTTCCACGTCTGATCTATATCAATAAGATGGACCGGCCCGGGGCCAACTTTGACCATGCTCTAGATACAATCCGAACCCGCTTAAAAGCAAATCCTGTCCCGGTAGCCATTCCCTGGGGGAGTGGATCGGATTTGAAAGGGGTCGTCGACCTTTTCCGTATGAAAGCGCTCACGTTTGAAGGCGAGCGGGGGGAAAAGATCGTTGAGCACGAGCTTGAAGGGGATCTACGCGAAGAGGCGGATCTCTACCGACAGAATCTAATCGAAACGGTAGCCGAATTTGATGATGAAGCTCTTGAAGTCTGGATGGAGGGCGGAGATCTTTCCCGAGACCTTTTAAATCGGGCGATTAGCTAGGCCGTTCTTTCTGGAAAAATTTTTCCTGCCTATTCTGGCTCTTCCCTTCATAACAAAGGTGTTCAACTGGTTATTGATGGGGTTGTCGACTTTTTACCCTCTCCTCTCGATGTTCCAGAAGTTCGTGGGCATATCCCAGAGTCAGAGAAAGAAGTGGTCCGGCACGCGCAGAAAGATAAGTCCCTCTGTGCGTTGGCGTTTAAGACGGCAACGGATCAGCATGGGGAACTTACATACGTTCGTGTTTATACGGGGAAATTGAAGAGTTCTTCCGGCGTTTTCAATCCAAGAGTTGGCAGGATGGAGCGTATCACTCGAATTTTCAGAATGTTTTCGAATGATCGCGACCCGGTCGATTCTGCTGGGCCCGGTGAGATTGTTACGGTAATCGGTTTTAAGAAAACGGTTACGGGAGATACGCTTTGCGAGAAAAAGGATCCCATTCAAATCAAATCGATGCAATTTCCAGAGCCGGTTGTCAGCGTTGCGATTGAACCAAAAACGAGTGGAGATCGTGACAAGTTAGAAG
>CAYRLD010000253.1:0-4268 GCA_964424925.1 uncultured Planctomycetales bacterium | reverse complement strand
TTCGCTTTTGAAGTTGTTCGGCAATAGATTCGGCAACAATTTGAGCATCGACCTCAGGGGATTCAATTTCTTTTACATCGAGATCAACAATACGCCCAATCAGATTTGTGAGATCCTGAGAGAGTTTGTCAACCTTGGACCCCTTCTTCCCGATAACAAGACCTGGGCGGGCCGAGAAGAGGTGAACCTTTACTCGATCCCCAATCCGTTCGATCTCAATCTTGGAAATCCCAGCAAATCCGTACTCTTTCTTCACGAACTTGCGGACCAGCTGGTCTTCCACCAGATAGTCACCATAATTCTTCTTGGTCGCGTACCAACGACTGGCCCAGGGAAGGGTGACCCCAACCCGGAATGATACGGGATTGACCTTCTGCCCCATTACTCCTTATCCTCCGTTTTCGTTTCAGGAGCGGGAGCGTCTTTTTTTGCTTCCGCCTTTTTCGTATCGGCTTTCTTCGCTTTTGCGGCCTTCTTAGCGGCACTGGCCGCTCGTTGCTGTTCTTGTTTCTTCTGTCTTGTTTTTTCGGCCTTGGAGACTTTCAATTCCCGCTCTTCAAGAATAAAGGTCAAATGAGCGGTTTTCTTCTGAATCGCCTGCGGACGTCTCGCAGAAGAAGGACGCCATCTCTTAATGATCGGTCCTGCATCCACACGAGCCTCTACCAGATGTAACGCATCCCCGTCGATATCCAGGTTCATCGAGCGGGCCGTGTCCATCGCATTTGCATAAGCGGATTCTATCAATTTTTTGCAGAAGGGGGCTCCGCGTTTGGAACAGTGGCGAAGAATTGTAATCGCAGAGTTAAAATCTTTCCCACGAATCAAATCCACCACATATCTCATCTTCCGCGGAGAAATGCGGGCATAATGCAATCGCGCGGGAAACTGCATTTTCTTTTCTGGAGCTTTTTCTGCAACCTCAGCCATGCTTATCCTCTACTTCCCAGCTTTCCCGCCAGGATGCCCCTTATAGGTCCGCGTGGGAGCAAATTCACCAAGTTTATGTCCGACCATATCTTCGACAACAAACACCTTGATGAATGTTTTTCCATTATGAACAAGGAAAGTTTGATTCACAAAATCAGGAGAAATTGTCGACCGACGAGACCAGGTTTTAATCGGTTCATGCGTTCCCGCAGACCGCTGCTTTTCGACCTTGATCGCAAGCTTCTCGTCGATGAAAGGGCCCTTTTTTAGAGATCTTGACATTCGTTACCGCCTCGTTTTCTGGTGCTTTCCGGCTTTGCGGAAACGGACAATAAATTTGTTCGAAGGCTTTTTCGACTTTCGGGTTTTTCCACCCTTCGCAAGTCGAGTTCCCTTCCAGTTGGTAGGTTGACGTCCGGTATGGCCACGCCCCTCACCACCACCACAAGGGTGAGCAACGGGGTTCATCGCCTTTCCACGAACATGGGGGCGAATTCCCAGCCATCGGCTGCGACCCGCTTTCCCCCAGACAATATTATTTCGCTCGCTGTTGCCGATCTGGCCGATTGTTGCCCGACAATTTACATGAATTTTTCGGACTTCTCCGCTGGGGAGAAGAACGTCAGCATACGAGCCCTCTTTCGATTGAAGTTGCGCAAAGTTCCCAGCACCCCGTGCCAGCTGTCCGCCCTTCCCCGGCATCAGTTCCACATTGTGGATCACCATGCCACTGGGGATATTTTTCAAGGGCATACAGTTCCCGACCTTCGGCTCTACTTTCTCGCCGCTAACAATCTGCGCCCCAACCTCAATCTTATCTGGAGCGATAATGTATCGACGCTCGCCATCAAGGTATTTCAAAAGGGCAATACGTGCACCTCGGTTTGGATCGTATTCGATCGCCTCTACAATGGCGGGTACCCCATCCTTGGTGCGCTTGAAGTCAATATTACGATAGTGGCGCTTTACCCCACCCCCGATACGGCGAACAGAGATGCGTCCTGCATTGTTTCGGCCCCCGGTCTTTTTCACTTTTCCGAGAAGCTTTTTATGCGGTGTCGACTTCGTGATTTCAGAGAAATCGAAGCCGGAAGCATCGCGACGGCCTGGGGTGGTTGGTTTGTATTTACGTACCGGCATAATTCCTCTAGATGATATCGAGACGGTGGCCTTCTTTGAGCGTAACGTAGGCCTTTTTCCAATCTTTCCGACGCCCTTCTATGACCTGGTTTTTGGCCATACGCTTGGGCTTCCCCTTTACCATCAAGGTCGCAACATTCTGAACCTTGACTTCAAACACCTTTTCTACCGCATGCTTTACTTCCGCTTTATTTGCCTGGCGGTCGACGATAAAGGTGTATACATGACTGTTCTGACGGGCCATTGATTTTTCTGTAACCAGTGGATTTCGAAGAACTTCCCATGGATTTCGCATCGTTACCCCTTCCTCTCTGCAACTAGAGAATCAAGGGCTTCTTTTGTGAGAAGGACATCCTTGTGACGAAGAACTTCATATGCGTTGAACTCTTCCACAGGGAAGATCGAAATGTTCGGAAGATTGCGGCAGGCAAGAACGGCACGCTGATTCGATTCTTTCGCCTCTTTGTTCGCCCCCACATATCCAACGAGAACTTTTCTGGGGAATCCGGCCGTCTTAAAGATCCCACTGGCAAATTTGGTTTTCACTTCTGGAATATCGAGCGCCTCAATAACCGAGACCTCGTTATCTTGGATCTTCGCAAGAAAGGCCGAATTGAATGCGGCTTTTCGAGTCTTTTTTGTAATGGTCTGGCGGTAATCACGCGGGCGTGGCCCCATCGCGACACTCCCCCCTTTGCGAATAGGGGATCGAAGGTTTCCTGCACGAGCAAGACCGGTACCTTTCTGCCGGTACGGTTTCTTTCCAGAACCAGAAACCTCTCCCTTCGTCTTGGTACAGTGCGTACCCTGACGTTGGTTGGCTTCATGCATCACAACCACCTGGTGAAGAAGACGCTTTTTGACCTTGTCGCCAAAGAGCTTCTCGTCCACCGGTACGTTCCCGATACTTTTTCCGGTCTTGTCAAATAGTGGAAGTTCAGCCATCGTTACTTCTCATCCAACATAGCTTTCACCCGAATATCGACTCCGGCCGGCATATTCAGGTTGCGCAGTTCGTCAATTGTCTTCGCAGAAGGTTCGGTAATGTCGATAATCCGCTTGTGTGTGCGCATTTCGAACTGTTCCCGAGACTTCTTGTCGACGTGCGGAGAACGGAGAACAGTAATCCGCTCGATCTTCGTCGGAAGCGGAATAGGTCCCCGGACTTTGGCGCCCGTCCTTTTCGCGGTATTAACAATGTCTACCGCAGATGCGTCAATAATCTCGTGATCGTAGCTTTCGATGCGGATTCGAATCCGTTGTGCCATATATAAACCCCTTTTGGTCGAGGCACCACTATACAAAAGACAATTCCCGAGTCAACCAGAATGTGACTTTCCCGGGCGAAAACAGGTACGTTTTTTGCTAAAAATTAAACAAAATCGCCAAAGCGCTTTTTGACCTCATCCGGAGGGACCTCCTGGAACTTATGAGGCTCCATAGAGTGCTGTCCACGCCCCTGAGTCATCGATCGAAGAGCGGTCGTATAACCAAACATTTTAGAAAGAGGAACGTTCCCCTTCAAAATTCGGAGATCCAGATCACCGCCCACATCCGCAATTTCGGCAGACCGACGGTTGAGATCGTTAATGACGTCCCCCATGAACTGCTCAGGAACGGTCACCTCAAACTGCATATGGGGCTCCAGAAGGGCAGGCTTCCCCCCTCCGTACGCTTTTCGAACGGCATTGGCCGCTGCCATGGAATACGCCCGTTCATCCGAGTCAGGCGAGGCACTTCCCCCGACAAGAACCACGTCGAGATAGACCATGGGATACCCGGCGATCGGCCCCGATCCAGCTGCACTCAAAAGCCCTTCCTTGATAGAAGGAAGGTACGGTTTAAGTTCCTTTGCAAGAACAGGATCGAGTTCTTCACTATAGGAGGGAGTCACGGACTCCAGATTTCGTCTCAATTCAACCTTAACGTGCCCAAAGAGCGTCTTCTCCCCCACCTTAATCTGACTCTCCTCATCACCACGTGCGGTCACATTGAGACTCTCACGATAGGCAACTCGGGGTTCCCCCGTAGAAGCAGGAACCCGAAACTCTTGCGTAATCCGATGGAGAAGAATCTCTGCATGAAGTTCGCCCATCGCATGAATCAAAGTCTGTCCCGTTTCTATATCCGAAGTCACACGAAAGGTTGGATCATCTTTCGCCAATCTCTCAAGAACCTCTTCTAACTTGTCACGATCT
>CAYRLD010000252.1:0-4271 GCA_964424925.1 uncultured Planctomycetales bacterium | reverse complement strand
AGGAAGGGGATCTGGTTCTCTCTTTTGACGGGTCGGAGGTTCCCGATATTCAAGTCTATTCCAAACTCTTTTTCGCAACACGGCCGGGAGACAAGTTGGTGGTGACCGTTCTTCGGGAAGGGAAGCGGGTGGACATTTCCGTCACGATCGGGAAGAGGCCGAAATGAACCGTGAGGGAAACGGAATCCGTTTTATCGCTCCTTTTCGAGCTGGTTGTAGATCTTTCTGAGTTGTCTTCTCCGAACGCCTTCCCAGACATCGTACGTAATGAGAGTCGTCAGGAACATTACAGAGAGGATGGAGCCCGTCAGGAGGTATACCTCGAGCAACCCCACTTTCTCCTTTTCGGTCGGTTTATAATCATTCTGAAGATCTTGCGATTGCTGGGTTCCAGGATCCCTTATCTCCTGTTGAGGGTGGGCTGTATCCCCTGCGGCTGCGATACTCCAGATCAACCCTGCGAACAGCAAGGTGAAGAGGAAGGGCGCGGGAACGATCATATATTTTTTCATGAGTTCCTCCTGTCGTGGGAAAGTGAAGTATGGGTGGGAAGGCAAAGTCGCGCTTTTCCGTGGGGAATAAAAAGGCGTGTGGCCAATTCTGGGTGGTATTATCTCTAAGACGAGGTTATCTCCTTTTTGTTACAGGAAATTTTCCCTCTGGTCCGGAAAATATGAGGACTTATTCAACCGAATCGGGTACAAGATCCTCTCAATGTTCTGGATTTTGCTTCTCGTTGGAGTTTTTCTCCTCCTTCTCAACGCGTTTTTCGTGTTGGTTGAGTATGCCCTCGTACAGATGCGGGCCTCCCGTGTTGAGGAACTGATCGACCAGGGGCACCCTCGTGCCATGGTGGTCAAGCATATTCAGGCTCATCTCGACGAATACCTTTCGGTTTGTCAGTTTGGCATTACCTGTGCCAGTATCGGGTTGGGTTTTGTCGGGGCGCCCGCCTTCATAAAATTGCTTGAGCCCGCCCTACAATGGACCGGTGCGGGAACAGCACTTGCACACACGATCGCGATTACCGTTGGTTATTTTGTCGTCTGCTTTCTCCATATCTGGCTTGGGGAGCAGGTTCCGAAGATACTTGCGATCAGGCGGGCGGATGCCATGTCCCTATCGACCGCTCGACCGATGGTTCTCTTTCACAAAGTTTTCTACCTTCCTCTTTTGCTTCTCAATAGATTGACAAACCTTGTCCTTCGGCTTGTCGGGGCACAGCAGGCCGGAGAGGACCCGCACCATACGGAGGATGAACTAAAGATTATTCTCCAGCAGTCTCAGTCCCGAGGTCTGATGTCTTTTCGGAGACTCCTTCTGGTAGAGAATGTTTTCGATTTGGGGGACCTCAAAGTTCGGGATGCCATGAAAGCGCAGCATGGCGTAAAAACGGTACTGGAGGGGGTAAGTTGGGAGGAGAACCTCGCTCGAATTCGTGAATCCCGTTATTCCCGTTATCCTATGATTGATTCCGCCGGAGAGCCGGTTGGGATCATTCATGTAAAAGATCTTCTCTACGGGAACAATGAGGAGATTGCAGAAGAAGATGTGAAAAAGTTGATTCGTCCCTTTGCGACCACCTATGAAGATACCCCTCTGGAGACTCTTCTTGCCGAGCTCCAGGGCATGCGCCGCCATGTGGCGATTGTCCGGAACCAGGATGGAAAATGGACCGGATTTATCTCTTTGGAAGATATTATTGAGGAGATCGTGGGGGCGATCGAAGATGAGTTTGAGGTGGAACCTCCTCTCTTCCTGGCCGATTCTCTCTCTGAAAACAGAGTGGTACTCGGGGTCGATGCGGACAGTATCTTGAAGGCGATTGAAAAGATTATCGCAAAGGTTCCCAGGGAAGAGCTTCCCTTTGCCGCCGAGAAAGTTCAAAAAGCGGTGGAAGAGCGTGAGCGTTTGATGAGTACCTATTTGGGTCGTGGTCTTGCTGTTCCCCATGCCCGTCTGGAAGGGTTGAAAAAGCCCGTTCTGATCTTCGCCCGTTCTGATGGGGGGATTCCCATTGAAGGGTGGAAGGAGAAGGCGCATCTTCTCTTTATGCTTCTGACGCCGGCGGAGAATCCTCGAATTCAGGCGCGTCTCCTCGCCCGTATTGGGGGCCTGATGGATAGCGAGTTTGTTGTCGAAAGGCTTGAGGAGTCCGATTCTCCCAGAGATATCCTCGATGCCATCAAAGCCGGGGATCCCGTCTCTCTGGGGTAAAATTGCCTTAATTGCCCCCTAAAAGGCTTGCCAGTCGATTGACACTCCCTGGGGGTGTGTGGTACCTTATATCGTACTAATTCAGTCCACTTTCGGTTATAATCTCCTCCATGTTTCGAATTACACGTTTAACTGACTACGGAATCGTGCTTTTAACGCATTTTGCGGCCAAAGCAGAGAAGTCTATTCTGAATGCTCGAGAGCTCTCTACCGAGACCGGGATTCCTTTGCCCACAGTCAGTAAAGTTCTCAAAACCCTCGCTCATTCGGAGCTTCTGGAGACGCACCGTGGCATTAAGGGGGGCTTTCATCTGGCGCGTCCCGCTTCTGAGATTACCGTTGCCGACATGGTCTGTTCTCTTGAGGGGCCGATCGCGATGACCGAGTGTGGGGGGCATGAAGAGGGTTCGTGTGATATGGAAAGTTTATGTGTGGTGAAGGATAAGTGGAAGAAAATCAATGATGCGGTTGTTCATGCCCTAGAAGGGGTCACCCTCGCTGATTTAACGAATTCGGATTGGTCTCCAGTTACTCTCAGAGGGGAACTTTCCGAAATAAGTGGGAGAAAATAATGGCGTCGTCTGACCCAATACAAGATTTAGCCGAGAGTGAATATAAATACGGATTCGTGACGGAGATTGAATCGGAGACGATCCCGAAGGGGCTCAATGAAGATGTCGTTCGATTGATCTCCTCCAAAAAGAACGAACCGGAGTGGCTTCTCGAGTGGCGATTAAAAGCATATCGTCATTGGAAGACGATGAAGGAACCTCGATGGGCGAAGCTTCGCTATCCAGAGATCAATTATCAGGATCTTCACTACTATTCGGCTCCGAAAATTAAAGAGGCTCCCAAAAGTCTCGATGAAATCGATCCCGAATTGCTGGAAACGTATAAGAAACTCGGGATTCCACTTCAAGAGCAGGAGCGTCTCTCCGGAATCGCCGTCGATGCGGTCTTTGATAGTGTTTCTGTTGCGACGACCTTTAAAGGGAAACTCGAGAAGATGGGGATCATCTTCTGTTCCTTCTCAGAAGCGGTCCAAAATCACCCCGAATTGATCCGGAAATGGCTCGGTACGGTGGTCCCTATCCAGGATAATTTCTTCTCCGCGCTCAATTCAGCGGTCTTTAGTGACGGCTCTTTCTGTTATATACCGAAGGGCGTCCGATGCCCGATGGAGCTCTCGACCTACTTCCGGATCAACCAGGCCGATACCGGTCAGTTTGAGAGAACTCTTCTCATTGCGGAGGAGGGGAGTCAGGTCAGCTACCTGGAAGGGTGTACCGCTCCGAGACGCGATACCAATCAGCTTCATGCGGCGGTGGTGGAATTAATCGCCCTGGATGATGCCACGATTAAATATTCAACCGTTCAGAACTGGTATCCGGGGGATAAGGACGGAAAAGGTGGGATCTTCAACTTTGTGACCAAGCGGGGTCGATGTAAGGGGAAGAATTCCCGCATTACATGGACTCAGGTGGAGACCGGTTCGGCGATTACCTGGAAATATCCAAGTTGTATTCTCCAGGGGGAGAATTCGAGTGGGGAGTTTTATTCGGTAGCCGTTGCGAACAATTGGCAGCAGGCGGATACCGGAACCAAAATGATTCATATCGGGAAGAACACCAAGAGTACGATTATCTCCAAAGGGATCTCCGCTGGTCATGGAGAGAATACCTATCGAGGCTCCGTTCAGATTCTTCCCTCCGCGAAAAATGCTCGAAACTATTCCCAATGTGATTCTCTTCTACTTGGAGATCAGTGTGGGGCACACACTTTTCCATATCTGGATGTCCAGAATCCATCCGGGCAGGTTGAACATGAAGCGTCTACATCGAAAATCGGGGAAGATCAACTTTTCTACTGTCGGCAACGGGGTCTCTCGACCGAAGATGCCGTGAACATGATTGTAAACGGGTTCTGTAAAAGGGTGTTCCGGGAACTCCCGATGGAGTTTGCCGTGGAAGCCCAGAAACTACTCAATGTCAGTCTCGAAGGGAGTGTCGGGTAATGCTCGAAATTAAAGACCTGCACGTGAAGGCGGGCGACAA
>CAYRLD010000251.1:0-4280 GCA_964424925.1 uncultured Planctomycetales bacterium | reverse complement strand
TTCACCGCATCATCGATATCGAGGGCTCCATGAAATTCATTGAGAAGAATAGCCGGCCCTTCCAGCGTCTGGGGCCGATCCACGTCATCGGAATACGCCTCGATCTCTTTCCCCGTGGACTTCTCCGTATCGGAAACAAAAGTCTCGAGTTCTTCCTGCGTATAGAAGTAGTGTTCCTCTCCCTTGAAGCGAGCTCGATAGATCGGAAGCTTGCCCGTATCGAGATTGAAGTAGTTCATAAACTTCACAGGATCAACCCCCTTACGATGGAGGAAGTTAATCCCTTCTTCGATCTTCAGAAGATGGTCCACAAGAAGCTTAAGATTCTCGCCTTCTATCCGCCGGGCCCCTGCATCCAGAATGACCCCTTCGATTCCGAGCGAAATGAATATCCGGTTCATCTCCCGCTCATCGTTTACGTATTTTTCCTTCTTCTTCTGCTTAATTTTGAAAAGAGGAGGCCGGGCGATGTAGATATTGCCCGACTCAATCAGAGGCCTCATCTGACGGAAAAAGAAAGTGAGAAGCAGCGTTCGGATATGAGATCCGTCCACGTCCGCGTCGGTCATGATGATGATTTTACCATATCGAAGTTTCGATGGATCGAGTTCATTCCCGATCCCGGTACCGATCGCGGTAATCAGGGTTCGAATTTCTTCGTGCCGCATCATCTTATCGATGCGCGCCTTCTCGACATTTAAGATTTTACCACGGAGAGGCAGGACCGCTTGGAACCTTCGTTCTCGGCCCTGTTTTGCGGACCCACCCGCCGAATCTCCCTCAACGATAAAGAGCTCGGTCTCATCTACGTTTCGAGATCGGCAATCCGCCAACTTCCCCGGAAGTTCTCCGCTGGAAAGAGCCCCTTTTCGGATCGTTTCCCGTGCCCGCCGCGCCGCTTCGCGCGCCTGGGACTCCGCCACCGCCTTTCCTACAACCGCCTTGGCGGTATTGGGAACATGTTCGAGGTAATCGGAGAACCCTTCATTGACGACCTGGGTGACCAAACCCTCGATATCCGGATTGGTCAATTTCACCTTGGTCTGACTCTCGAAGGAGGGATTAGGCAACTTCACGGTCACCACAACTGCCAGCCCGGCACGGTAGTCATCCCCCGAAGGAGTAGACTCTTTTTCCTTTATGAGATTATTTTTCCGGGCATACGTATTCAGCGAACGCGTTAAGGCCGAGCGCAATCCGCTCAGGTGCGTCCCCCCATCCCGGGTATGAATCGAGTTTGCAAAGGAGTATTCGATCGCTTCATAGCGATCGTTCCACTGCATCGCGACTTCGACAAAGACCGGACCGACCTGTCGGTCGAAGTAAATGATGTCCTGGTGGAGTTTTCCTTTATTGCGATTGAGGAGCTCGACGAATTCCTTGATTCCACCGTCGTACTTAAAATCTTCACTTCGCCCGCTCTTCTCATCCGAAAGCGCGATGTGAACTCCCTTATTCAGGAAGGCTTGTTCGCGAAGACGCTTCGAGATCGTCTCGTAATGAAATTCTATCGTATCGAAGATTTCCGGGTCGGGCTTGAAGACAATCCGGGTACCGGTTTTCGTCGCTTCCCCCCGATTCTCAACCTCGCAGGTCGGCTTGCCCCGCTCATACCGTTGGAAATGCTCTGATCCATTCCGCCAAATCGTCGCCTCAACATATTCGGAGAGCGCATTGACCGCAGAAATACCGACTCCGTGCAACCCGGCAGAAGCGCTGTAGCTTTTGTTGTCGAACTTACCGCCCGCATGCAGAGTACAGAGCACCACTTCGAGAGCGCTCTTCCCCTCTTCGGGGTGCATGTCTACCGGAATTCCCCGACCATCATCGAGAATGGTGACAATCCCATCGACGGAAATTTTTACGTGAATGGATCTACAGAATCCGGCCATCGCTTCATCGATCGAGTTGTCGACCACTTCAAAGATGAGGTGATGGAGTCCCTTGGTCCCGGTATCCCCGATGAACATCCCGGGGCGCTGCCGAACGGCCTCGAGACCTTCCAGAACTTTGATGTTGTCTGCGTCGTACTGGGTCTGTGTATCGTTTTTATCTGTCATTTCAAAATACATTTCAGCGCAGCGATGCGCTTTCCTGGAAAAGCCTCCTGCATTCGACGAAGAACTTCACTCCGTCTAAACGTTTCTAACTCCTGTCGCAATGCGGCCGACTCTACCCTCACGGTCAACTTTCCGTTCTGTAGAGAAACAACATTGCTTCGATGGGCGGCACGAGGCCCTACGGCTTGACCCCAGGCATCCGCCAGAAGTCTTCGTTCATCACGTTCTTTTACACCGGAAGTTCTCAAGAATTCCGAAATGAGATCCCCGAGCTTATGTGGCGTTTTAGCCTTCTTAGAGGCCATTATATGGCAATCCCCATCCAAACTAAAGGGTTACGGTAAGAGGCATCAAGACGTACTGGTAGTCCTTTCCAGAACGGAAAAGCCCGGCAGAAGTACCATCTTTTAGCGCCAGTTCAATTTCATCCGTAGAGACCGCTTTGAGGTAATCCTGTACGTAGTCAGGATTGAATACGACCTCCACCTTCGCCCCTTTGTAATCGATTGGGAACTCAACGCGAACCTCTCCTACATCTTGGGTACGGGTGAAGAGCGCTGCCTTCCCTTTTCCAAACTCAAATTTGACCGCTCGACTCTTGTCGGAAGTCATCAAGGATGCTTTTCGGACCGAGGAGAGAAACTGTTCTCGGTCGAGAGGGATCTTCTTCTCATGATCTTTCGGGATCACCGCTTCGTAATCAGGGAAGTTCCCTTCGATCAAACGGGAGAAAATCACCGCCCGAGAGGTCTTCATCCGGATCTGGGTCTCTTCTACATTTAAGGAGACCATCTCATCCTCTTCCGAGAGAACCTTATCGAGAAGATTGAGCGTTTTCGTCGGCACAATAACCTTAAGATTTTTCTTATGATCCTTGTTCGAAGCCTTCGCCTTGAAGAAGGAGAGCCGCTTTCCATCGCTGGCAACCATCCGAACATCCGATTTTCGGATTTCGAAAAGTTGACCGGTCAATGCGTACCGAACCACTTCATTGGAGACGGCAAACTGCGTCTTGCGAACCATTTCGCCTATATGATCACTAGGAACTTCGATCGCCCCCTTGTCTTCAAAGACAGGGATCATCGGGAAGTCGGCGGGATCGATTCCGACGACTTTGAAGTTGGCATCTTGCGTCCGAATGTGCGCGAGGTTTCCGTCCGATGTCAGGGAGATCTCTTCTTCCCCCGAATTCCGCTCATGCGCGCGGCGGGAAGGACTACGGTTCCCTCTTCCTCAATTTCAGCAGGAAGGGAGAGCTTTAGGCCGTATTCCAAATCGGTGCAAGCCAGTTCTAAGAACCCGCCCGACTTTCCCTTTTTCGCTGCGGTAAACTTCACATTCATGACGGCCGGAATGGTAGTTCTCTGCGGAACGACCATCGTAGCCAGGGACAAAGCTTCGTGAAGACGTCCCCGAGAGCACTTGAGTTTCATATACCCCTCGCTGGTTTGAAACGGATGAAGAGGGGATTATATCACCGAGTCGGGAGGAGTAAAGGAATCCTTCTCGGCCACTTGAAAACGGTGTACTGGCCCCAAACGGCCTCCAGAAGGGCCTTCCAGCTGTAGCAAATCCCCTCTTTTTGCGCGAAAAAAGGGCTTTAGAGAGGCGCGATGACGGCGCAACGCCTCGGCGCTCCAGAGCTCCTTTTCCGCGCCACAAAGTTCGGCCCAGACTTTCCCCTTCCCCCGGTGCAGATTCGAAACGACTCGCCAGTTGGCGCATTCCGAAAGGGTTCTCCCCTCTCGGGTGACGACCAAATAGGAGTAGCGCAGAGAGCGGGCATTGTCGAGTCCGGTTCGTTCATCGATCTCGGAGATCATCCCCGGACCGGACCAGCCACGATCTTGGTGACACCAGAGATCAGTGCGTCGAAGCATCGGGCAGCACGTTGCGCCCAGGCAAGGCGCTGCAATCGTCCACCCTTGTGCGACGAGCCGATCTCGAACCTCCATCAACTTTCGCGTAGAGCGTTCCATCGCCGGCTCAAGAATAACGAGGTATCCGCGCGGATCGAGTTCGTCGAGCAGTTCCTGAAGTTCCCCTCCGCTCTGGATCTCGACAAATACATTGGAAGCAAAGATGAGGTCGTACGGCCCGGGCTGAATCTCATCCGACCGTTCAAAGTCCGTTCCCAGGAGAACTTCCGCTTCATCGAGAGCTTCTTCCACACGATCGACAAGCACATGCGCGCCCGTTTTTCCTCCCCAGAGTCGCCAC
>CAYRLD010000250.1:0-4300 GCA_964424925.1 uncultured Planctomycetales bacterium | reverse complement strand
CACCCCGGATTCGTACAGAGTCACGATATGAGGATGCTTCAGGCGTGCTGCGGTTAACGCTTCTTTCTCGAGCCGCTTCGCCACACCCGCATCGAGCATATCTTCGCGCAGAACCTTCAGAGCAATTTTTCGTTTGAGAACAGAGTCGACCGCTTCATACACGATCCCCATGCCCCCCCGCCCGATCTGACGAATAATTTTATACCGCCCAAGAAGTTTCCCGGGACCGAGTGGATCATCCGAAGATCGCTCCTGATTCCCAAGCAATTCTCCCAACACCATCGTTTGGCGATCTTCGGAACCCCCGTACCGGGTTTCCTGTTCCGACATAATCTTGAGAAACTGTTCGGTGGTCAGAAAGTCCCGATGCATGAGAATCTGACCAATACGAAGAAGGCTCCCCTTTTCCCGGGAGTGAGCCTGTTCCTGCAAACATTCCTGAAGTTGCCCCTCTGTGATAAAGCCAAGAGAGACCGCAACCTGACCGAATCGTTGCTCTTCGGAACTGTCTGATTTCGAATTGGAATCTTTTTCAGCCACGTGGACTTATTTACCTTTTTCTAGAGGAACGAGGGATAGTCGTTTCCGTTTTCCGTCACGAAGAATGACAACAGAAACCGCTTTACCAGGAGAGAGAGTCGCGATCACCTCCCGGATCGTACCCGGGCCCACTTCGCGACCTCCCATGAAAACAAGGATATCCCCTGCTTTTATTCCCGCTTTTTCGGCCGGACCTCCCAAAACTACTTTCGAGATCCGAATCCCCTTTCCGGGTTTGATCGAAAGAGCGTCCCGATCCTCTTCGGACAAATCCCCTCCAGAGAACCCGAGGGTCACACCCCCCGATTTTTTTGGAGGAACCATCTGATCGAGAAACCCTCGAAGTTGCGCCTCGTACTCAGTTCGAACGGAATAAGACCCATCCCCGTTCTTTTGGAAATAGTGCTCGACCGCATCTTCCAGTCGATCCACACCGAGCATATTCATCTGACCTCGGATAAATCGCTTTCCTTTACCAGACCGAAGAAAGACCTTGAGTCGAATATGTAAGTCATCCTTTTCTCGAATCTTCCCCGCAAAGAGATCCACATCTCGATCGAGGGTATCATCTTGCTCTCCACGATCCCGTTTCAACCGACCCAGAGAACGGCGGACCATCTTGTCAATTTCGACCCGAACCCGGGCAAGCGATGTAGAAAGAGTCTCTTCCACGCGCTTCTGAATCCGCTCTATTCGCTCTTTCCAATCCTGCTGGGGAAGGAGATTCTTTTTCGCAATCGCTTCTTGCATCGCGAGAAGATAGGCATCCTGGTCGGGGACATAGCCGACCACACTGCCCATCTTCCGACCCGAAGCATCGTAGAAAAAGAGAGAAGGAAGCCCTTCGAGTTGATGAAGCCGGGTCATCTCTCGATAGACCGGTTTCTTCGAGCAATCGATCAGAACACGAATAAATTTCTTCGAGAGAGAAACGACGTCTTTATCGGAAAAGGCCCCGTCATCGAGTTGACCGGAAAAACGATCCCAATCCGCGCGAAAGTAGACCATGATCGGCTCGCCTGTTTCACGAGCGGTCTCAAACGCTTTGGGAAGATCCCCCTTTTGCCACTCGATTTCCCCCCCGCCAACGAGGAGTGCTGATAGCACAAAAACCCAAGACATCAAACCCTCCTAAGTTCTCTCTCATGATTCAGCAGCCTTGCCCGGGACGCGTAAGCCGGGTTCTGTTCCCGTTTCCGGGTGACGATCATTTATCTAGGCCGGCCGTCACCGACCGGCTCGAACGACCTACCCGGCGGGGCTCCGCCGTTAGGCGGACTTCGACCGGGCCGGCCCCGGCGGAGATCCGCACCCCGCATCTATTCGGTCTTTCTCCGGGTGGGGTTTAGCATGCGGCCTTTCTCACGATTGGCCCGGTGCGCTCTTACCGCACCTTTTCACCCTTACCTGATCCCGGGCCGAAACCCAGGCCATCGGCGGTTTGAATCTCTGTACCACTTTCCGTCACCTCTCTTACAAGAAGTGCGTTCCCGTTAGGAACCACCCTGCCCTCAGGAGCCCGGACTTTCCTACCCGTCGAAACGGATCGATCGTCCACGCCCCGGGCGAGACTGCTGACTCTCAAAGATCGTTACGATCAGTTTCCCTGCAGAAACCGACGTTGAAATTCCTTCAGGACATCCGAATCGATATCCTTACTGTCTCTTATCTTCTCATAGAGGCCCTCCGGATCTTTCCGCGCCGCCTCCGCCACCCATTGCGCCGCCTGAATAAAGAGGGCCGACTTTTTCCGGACCATCCGTTCTACTATCTTTTTCCCCATCTCAGCAAGCGTTCGGAAGACCGCGGTCGTCACCTGGAGAAAGACCTTCGCTTCCGTGGCAAGGATATCTTCCTTCTGGTCCCAGATCACGACAATGATACTACGCCCCCAGATCTTCGGCAGCCCCGACATTTTGTAACTTCCGTAGGTATAAAAGATAATTCGATTCGCTTCCGAAAAGGCTCGCTCGACCCGAAGTTTCATCCCCTTTCCATCATTGAGGTAGTATTTATTTCGCCACAGTTGGCGTTTTTCCTCTTCTTCTGGAATTCGAGGATCCCGAAAGACTTCATACGTTGCCTTACCGATAATACGACAGACCGCCGCGGTAAAAGGAAGTTCCCCCAGAAGAAAGTCATAGACTTCCGGGTCGGTTTCTACAGGGGTCACAGGAAGAGGAACCGTTGTGGTAAGCCCCTTCATCACCGATTTGCTTTTTTCCCTGTGCCGCTCAGAAAGCTCCTCAAAAGGAATCTCATACCGGGAATCCGGCTTCTCTTGGAAAACAGGGAAAAAGAAAAGACTAATCAGCCAGAGACGCAACAATGCTCGCCTCCGCTTTCTCGATCGCAAGCGTCAAGTCTTCCCCCGGACCGCCCCCCTGGCAAAACGCGGGAACCCCTCCGCCACGCCCTTCAATCACAGAAAGAGATTCTTTCAAAATGGGGCGCAGATCGATCAAAACATCTTCACTCCGAGCGAGAACCATCTGGGAACTTTCGCCGGTCGACCCGAAGAGAACGACCATCCCAGGGCGGGTCACCGCACCACGCGCAACCCCTTGAAGATACTTCATATCTTTGCCCTGCCAGATCGATCGCGCAATTCGAACCGATCCTTCTTTTCGAGCCCGATCGGCAAGTGCCGTCGCCTCCGCTTCCATTTTAATCTTCTCGGCTGCCGCAAGCCCTTTACGAGCCTCGCCCAATTCTGTCGACAACCTTTCTACAGCAGAGACCACTCCGTCTCGCGAACTCGAAAGAGTCGCCCCCACCGATCGAAGAATGTCACAATTCTTTTTCGCGAATTCCAACGCCCGAAATCCACAGATAAAATGGATACGCGTCTTTCCTCGTTCCCTCTCCACATCGGTCACCAAGATGGGTCCGACCTCAGACGTTCGACGAGGATGAGTCCCACAGCATGGCTGGGCATCAAAGCCTTCAATATGAACAATCCGGACCTCATCGGCCTCTTCTGGAGGGAGTTTGCGCAAGGCCAGTTTTTCCACCTCTTCGCGAGCGTAAACCTTTACCACCACTTCTCGACCTTCATTCACAATCATGTTGGCGAGTTCCTGCGCCTCTTCTACTTCCCCGACGGGAATGAGATCCCGGTCAAGGTCGATCGAACAGATCTCTTCCCCGAGATGAAACGAGAGGGTGGCCGCATCAGCGACACGCTGGAACGCTTCGGAAAGAATATGTTGGCCGTGGTGTTGCTGCATGTGGTCGCGACGACGGGAGGAGTGGACGACCCCTTTTACCTCTTCCGAAACCATCGGCTCTGAGAGGAAATGGAGGACCTCGTCTCCCCGCTCCACAACTTCCAGAACATCAACATCGTTGATCTTTCCGATATCGTGAGGCTGACCTCCACTGGTGGGATAGAAAGCGGTCCGATCGAGAACGACCGCGATCCGCCCCCCCTCCGAATGGTGGGCGGTCACTTTCGCCTGAAATTCGTTTAAATATGGATCTTCTGTGTAGAGCCGAATGGTCATGAAGGGTAGTATTCTAGCGAATGGAATCTACCCCAGCAATAGAGGAAAACGTCGTTCCGTGCCCAATCTGCTCGGGGAGAGGATCGACCTATTATATTGAGAACGACCGCCGCTTTGAGCGGTGCGGTTGCGGCCTCGTTTTCCAGAATCCCCGCCCAACGGATGCATGGCTCCACCAGGCGATCTACCAGCCCTATGATGAGGGAGAGGAGCATGAAGATCAGATGACAGCGTTGTACGACCATGCCGCATCC
>CAYRLD010000249.1:0-4305 GCA_964424925.1 uncultured Planctomycetales bacterium | reverse complement strand
GAACCGGAGAGAATTGCAATGCAGACTCAAAATCTTTCTGCGCCGCCGCCGGGTCACTGTTTTGAAGGGAGAAGTAGCCGCGATCGGAAAAAGCTTCCGCCAATTCGGCCGCCACAAACTCATCTCCGGGACAAGCCTGCTCACACTCTTGGAGAAGAGAGATCGCTTCGTCGAAGCGCTTGTCGTCAATCAGAGTGCGGGCCTGATTGATCGCGTCAGGAACGTCGATCATCGACCGAGAAGTTCCACAAAGTCAGGATCGTTCTCGTACTCGGCAAAGCGTCGGAAGGGTAATTCTTTGTCTTCCTTCCATAGTTTCCGAGCATCTTCAAAATCAGCTTCGGCACATTGCGAAAGAAGCGCGAGCGCTTCCTCCCTGTTTCCGCGCGATGCCTGCAAAGCCGAAAGCTGGAAGAGAGCATCAATATTTTTTGGATTGAGTTCAATCGCCTTTCGCCAATACGGCTCCGCACCTGCAGAGTCCCCTTCGGCATAGACAAAGGAGTTTCCGGCCGCTAATTGAACCCGGTCGTCCTTGGGATAAACCTCAAGACCCTCAAGAATCAATTCGTGCGCCCGGCCCATTTTCTCAAGGCCCATGTAGGCATTCCAAACAGCGCGGTATAGGTCCACACTCGAATGATCACAACTGAGCGATTCTTCAAATGCGCGGGTCGCCTCCCCTAATTCATTCCACCGAAGGAAAAGATAACCAAGGGCTTCATGGGCAGGGCCAAAACGATCATCGATTTCGATCGCTTGATTGAGATGTTTGTGTGCGATATCGAGATCCCCAGATTCAAGAGCTGCCCGTCCCAGTTGCACGTACGTATCGGGAAATTCGGCCCAGCGAAGAGATCGTTCGAAATCGTCATGCGCCTCTTTCATCTTTCCCTTCCGAACACGGGATTCACCCCGACGGAGGAAGACTTCGGCAATTTCGGGACGGATTTCTCCCGCATCTGGATACTTCTCACTTAGGTGAAGCAAGTCGCTTAAGGCACGATCAAACTTCCCCTTGTCGATCGACTGGCGTACCCGGTCGATCGTCTTACTGACTTCATTATCGGTGCTCATTATTTTCCTCTACAAGATGAGACGCCGAAAGTCTAGAAAAGTTCACTATAAAATTCACTCTCAGAGAGTTGGCAAACCCGATTCCTCATCCAGTCCCACATGTCCCTCCCAGATTTTGATCCTACGGCCCGCGAGAGCCGAAACCCTCTGTTCAAGGAAATCTCGGATCACCTCAAAGGAGAGGGGAGTTTTTCCCTTCCACGGCCCGTTGCATTGAAGCAGAACCCCCCTTTCTTCGACATCAAGTAGAGTAACGCGGACCTGGTTCAGGGCAAAAAGACGAGAAAATTCTTTGTCCAGAAGTTCCTGGACCTCCTTTTGAAAAATCTCCCGACTTGCTGGATCCATTTCGGACATTAAAGGGGATTCACTTCCTCCCTTTAAAATCGCTTCAATTTCCGGCCAACAGGAAAAACAGCCTCCTCCCGCCCGGGTACAGGCGGTCACTTCCGAGACAGACCGCAACCCTTCGGAGGCAACCGCATCGCGAACCTCTTCTTCGGGAACATGAAAACAGTGGCATAAAATATCCGGATCGGGATCTACCATCCTCCGGAATCTACCAGAGGGAGATGCTGGAAACAACCAGGAGATATTCTGTAATCGAAAGGAAGGTGGTACACTGATAGAAGATGCTGATGAAAAAATGGATTCTCTTCTTTCTGGGAAGCCTCCCCCTATGGGCCACTCCGGTTCAAGAGGAGGAGATCTCTTTTCAGAGTGCCGTTCTCGGAGAGATCCCGGATCCCGATGACGTAAAAGTAACCCAGATCACGTTCAGCCCTCTTGGGAACGCCGTGGCATATGCGGGAAAAGAGGGAGGAAAAACATTTGTCTACGTGGGAGAAAAGAAGGGAGCCAATGCCTTTGATTCCATTGGCAATATCGTTTTCAGCCCGGATGGAAAGCGCGTTGCATTCGAAGGATGGATCCGGAGAAAACAGATGATCGTTGTCGACGGAAAAGTGGGAAGATCCTATGACCGGGTGAGCGCTCCGGTCTTTTCCCCCGACAGTCAAACGGTGGCCTACCCCGCTATCCGAGGAAGAAAAGCGACCCTCGTCCTAAACGAGGAAGAACAAGGGAATCACGAAAGTGTGGGAGATCTGATCGCGAGTACCACAAAAAATATCTTTGCTTATGCCGTACAGGATTCCGATGCCGGATACATTGTGTACGGCTCCATGCGCAGCGCAAGATATGACCGGGTCAATTTCCCCGTTCTCTCTGCCTCGGGAGCCTTGGCCGCCTTTGCGGCGATGAAAAATTTCAAGTGGTCCGTTCGATTCAAATCTGCGCCGGGTCCCACTTTCGACGAAGTAGGGCAGCCTGTTCTCAGTCCCAATGAGAAGGAGATCGCCTACCCAGCCCGGAAGGGATTTCGATGGCAAGTCGTGGTGGGGAAAAAGAAAGGACCTCTTTTCGAAAAAGTCGGGACTCCGGTCTTCTCCCCCGATAGCTCACAGGTCGCTTACTGGGCAACCCAAGACGGCATGGAATTTATTGTCATCGGGAACCAACCACAGGAGGAGTTTGATGGTGCGGGAAACCCGGTCTGGAGCCCCGATAACAAAACCGTCGCCTATCCAGCCCGTTCTTCCGGAAGAGGGTTTCTCGTCCTCGGGGAAAAGAAGATCCGCTATTTCAAAAAAGGAGATCTCTTTGATGAAGTAGGAAGCCCCGTCTTTAATGCGGATGGATCTCTCTACGCCTATCCGGAAAGAGAAGGGAAAAAGTGGTACATGGTTTTCGGGAAAGAGCGCAGTTTCAACTACGACTGGATCTGGCCAGGGGTTTTCCATCCAAATGGGAAATCGGTCGCCTTTGCGGCTTTTGACCGAGTCTACCTGAAATGGAGAGTCCTTCGACAAAAATCAAAACGATAGACGAACCGACCCTCCCTTGACATTACCAAGAGGGTCCCCATAATAGCCCTGAATGAAACACCAGAGAAAAAGCCTTTTCCTCCTGATCCTGCTCGCACCTCTCTGCCTTAACGGATGCCAACTGTTTAGCTATACCGCCGGCATCTTGAGTTCTCTGCTCTCCGCAGCGGTCAGTATCGGGGGTGCGGTTGCGACGTACTACCTGATCAAGGAAATTGACAACTAACTTCGACACATGGTGAAAATAGAATACACCCTCAGCATGCCCGAACCGGAAACGCACTATTTCCATGTGGAAGTTCGTCTTCGAGGTCTTTCTACCGAAAAAGTCGATCTGGTCCTACCGGTCTGGGCTCCCGGATCTTACTGTGTCAGAGATTACGCCCGCCACCTTCAAGACTTCACCTCTACAGGAGAGTTCTGGAAGAAAATCGATAAAAGCCGCTGGCGGGTCTGGACAGGGGATCAAAAAGAGATCCGAATCCAGTACCGAATCTGGGCACATGATTTGACGGTCCGAACGAGCCACCTCGACCGGGAGCATGCCTATCTGAATGGAGGAAATATTTTCCTCTATCTGGACGGGCATAAAAAATCTCCCCTGGAGGTTCGCGTGAAGCCCCCCCGCGGGTGGCGAATCGCAACGGGGCTAGAACGAAAATCGAAAAACGTCTTCTCTTCCCCCGACTACGACACACTTGTCGACTCCCCGATGGAAATCGGAATTTTCCACGGCCTGAAATTCAAGTCGGGCGGGAAAGATCATTACATCGTGATCGATGGAGAGGGAAACTATGATGAAAAACAGGTCACACAAGACGTAAAAAAGATCGTCGACTATACCTCCACAATGATGGGGGATATGCCGTACCGGGATTACCTGTTTATTCTACACACATTGCCTGATCTCCGAGGCGGGCTGGAACATCGCAATTCGAGCAGCCTTCAATACCCCTCTTTCCGGTTCCGAAAGAAAGAGGAGTACGAAAGCTTTTTGAATCTTGTCACGCATGAATACTTTCACACCTGGAATGGAAAACGAATCCATCCAGAATCCCTCGGCCCCTTTGATTATGAAAAGGAAGTCTACACCTCTCTTCTCTGGGTCATGGAAGGGGTCACCTGTCACTACGAAAGTCTGATTCCTACGCGAACCAAACTTTTTAGCCCCGAGGATTACCTCAGAATTCTTAACGGAAGAATCGTTCGATTTCTCTCCAAACCGGGGAGAAATTACCAAAGCCTCGAAGAATCGAGCTTTGATACCTGGATCAAGCTCTACCAACCTTCGGACAATTCCGTCAACAGTCAGATTAGCTACTACGAAAAGGGTGCGTTAGTC
>CAYRLD010000248.1:0-4321 GCA_964424925.1 uncultured Planctomycetales bacterium | reverse complement strand
AGATTTACAAACCCCTTCAGGTGGGCCAAACCCGCCTCCGTGAGCTTTGTGTGGTTCAGGTAGAGACTTCTCAGATTCGAAAGCCCCTTCAGGTGGACCAGCCCGGTGCCGGTAACCTTGGTGCCATGCAGGTAGAGAAATTTAAGCTTCTTAAACCCCTTCAGATGAACCAAACCCGCGTCTGTGATTTCATAACACCAACTTAGACCGAGCTCTTCCAACTTCTTAAACCCCATCAGATGTTCCAAACCCGCGTCCGTGATATTGATTTTATGCAGGTAGAGTTCTTTCAGATTCATCAGCCCCTTCAGATGAACCAAACCCGCGTCCGTGATCTCCCCCCACCCACCCAGGTTGAGCCTTTTTAGATTCACAAGCCCCTTCAGGTGTGCCAACCCCGTGTCCGTGATCATGGTGTAGGTCAGGTCAAGCTCTTCCAGCTTCGCAAGCCCCTCTATATGAACCAACCCCGCGTTCGTGATCTCCCCGCACCCACCCAGGTTGAGACTTTTCAGATTCATAAGCCCTTCCAACTTTGCCAAACCCGCGTCCGTGACCCCCCCCTCAATCTTCAGGTCGAGGGTTTCCAGAATCGGCTTCCCCTTCAGTTTTTCTACAAGTTCCTTATCCGCCACAGTTTCAGATGGAATTTCGTTTTTTTTCCCCGGTTCGGTCTTCTCGGAACATCCGATCAGAAAAGGCAGTGCCAGCAGTGTGATGAAAATGCGGTGCATGAAGTCCTCCCAAACCGAAAGCTTGCATAAGCAGGGTAATCTGCAGGGATACTATGGACAATAGTACGGAAAGTCCGGGAAAATTCAGACTGTATTGGAGTTGGTCTTTCCGTCCTGAAAACAGATGTTTTGGAGACAACGGCGGACCCTGCAGACCGGCCCAATTTCAGCACCGCGTCATCCGTTTATCCCCGAGATATAATTGAGCTTCTTATTCAGACCCCAGGATCCGGTATTCCAGCATCACCGGGTTTCCCTCCCTCTCGATTTTGATGCTCAGATGCGCCCCCTTCCCATGTTTCCCTGCATCCATGAGCTCCCACAGTTCACTATGAAGAAGAGTGGGCAGGGTTTCCCCATTCACTGGGAACCCGTCAATTGCGAGGACCTTGGCCCCTTCCCCGATGCCTGGGAGCGGCGGGGTAAGTGTTGATTCAACCGACTCCCCCATTCCACGCCCGCTCGTCTTTAACATAAGATCAGCGACGTACTGGGCTTCAAATTGGTCGAGCAACCAAATCTCCCGGTCGGGGGCTTCCCTGCCCCTTCGGCTGCGGTATTCGGTAGGCCCATGCCAGTGGGTTCGTCCATATTTTGTGCCGAGGTCCAAGTCTCCGTAGCCAAGCAATGTTCTGTGAGGTGGATTCAGCAACCCCTCCGGGTTCTCTCCAAGGTAAATTCCCCCGTGATGTCCAAATGGCCTGAAGGATATCCATTTAGTCTCCGCTCCACGCAGGACCATGTAGCCCCCATCCTCCTTGCGAGCGGAAATCTCAACGACGGGCGTGGGATCATCGCTTCCGCCTCTCAACGTGAATTCCGGAACCGAGTCCGGCTTTTCCCCTATTCCCAGGAAACCCCGTTCCGTTCCGTCCGCTTCCTCTACGATGAACCTTTGGGCCCGCACTTCCTCCGGGTTCCCTCTGAAATATGCCGTCCAGAGAAGGACCCCGACCACGCCAGACAACAAGAATACCACCCACCGTGTCCGGCCAAGGTTTCTGGACAGCTTTTCCAACCGTTCTTCCAAGTTTTCGTTGTCTGTCATAATGGACCCTTCCTCAATCATTCACTCCGGGAGATGCCTGCACCTCCGAAAATACTTTGGGGAAAGAAGGGAAATGGTTTCAACATTTCCTACAAACATCCCCCCCCTGTCTGAATAAGGATAGGAAGGGTAGTTTTTACGCTAAGCGTCTTTGATCTGGGATTTTAATTGGCGGGCTGCCATGGCATAGCCCCCGTCACCCCCGTCAACGAAATGGAGATGAGCCCGGTCCTGCATACTTGGGACGTAGCAGGTCATCAGGGCCTGGTCGGAACAGTGAATACCAAAATAGATCGTATTATCGGCATACATCGATCGGCAAAGAGACTTTATCTCCTGCGCTTGCGACGGAGTAACGTCAAGTACCATTCGGAGCATATCGTCGAATTTTCGATAGTCCGAATGGGAAGGAGTCGATTGAAAATAATTCCGTAAAGTCCCGAACAGGCGAAAAAGGCCGCCCCCGAAGAGAACGGATGCCGCGATGGTCTCAAAAATACGCGGAACCAATCGCAGCTTACTGGTTTGATAACGAATATCTGCGGAGAGCATTTCCCCCAACGGACGATACCGCATGGCCGAGTTTTTGACCGGGTTCGCCTCTTCGATCCGACCCTTCAAGATCTCCGACAATTTGTTCATAAAGAACGTATAAGAGCGATCTTTGTCGTCCGTCCTGGCCTCCACAAGCAGGGCCATTATGATTCCCTTCTCCGCGGTCAGAGGCTGCCAACGACACGATAGTTTACTCAGATCCGTTTCCCCATGAGGCCGTTCCACCACGTTGTACCGGGACGAATCCGCCCTGATCTTTTCTTCGGCTCGGGTAACCGCGCCTCCCCGAAACGCGGCGAGAGGATATTTTCCGGGAAGAAGATACTTGCCCACCTTGACGGGCCAGCCCTCTTCGATCAACTCCTTCACGGAAACCATACCCACCCGAAGGCCCAGCCCAAAATTCTTCTCCGCCAGGGCCCGCAAAGCGCAAAGCTCTTCCTCCACCAGATCTTTCTTCTCCGAGGGTATCAAAGCGGTGGCCCCATCTCCTCCGAAGACAAACGGAAAAGCCTGCTCTCCCATGACATTCTGCAGGGCTGCGATCGTGGCCGCTCCGAGGATATTCACATCCTTGTACCGTCCCGAAGTAATGGCTTCGGTAGAGCCTTCGACATCTGTGATCACCACCCACCAATCCGGCGGTGCAGGATGAAAATTACCTTCCTCCCATAGTCCGTCAAAATCGGAGAATGTCCCCATTTCCGCAAAGAATGATTCACTGCTTGCCATGCCACTCCTTCTAAGATCAGAGAAGAGGATCTTCAATATCATAAGATGAGTTTTTCTTGAATCCACCTTCTGCCGAGGGTGAAAACGAAGAACCCAAAGAGGAACCATTCAAGCGCAAGGTGGTGATTATGGTTTCGTACCCCCTTGCTCCTTCCTACCCCGCCAAACAAAGATCTCCCTCAATCCGGGTAAATTCTCTGCAACAAAGAGCCATATTTCGCAATGAAGAAGGAGAACGGGGCTTGGGGCCCCTTCTCTCGTGGCAGGTGGTTTGAGAATGAAATGGAGTGACAGATGATGAGAACAATTTCTTTTATAGGAACATTTCTATTCACCGCTTTTCTACTAACGGGATGTTTTAAGTGGGAACAGGTAGATCAGGGGTCGCATGGAAACTATGACTCATCACAACCAATTCTGCCCCCCAAGGGAAGTCCATGGAAGAACAATGACTCCTTTCTGGTCGTTCAGAAGGGAGATTATAATGGAGCCATCTTCCTGCAGGCATGGGTTTCGGGCAATAACCAAGAATCAAACCCACCAGGAAGTATTCCGCTGAAATTAATGAACCACTGGCAAGACAACTATAGAGTTGCCGTAATCGCCCTCTCTCCTCGGTCTGAGAATACAAGCGTATCCTTTACCGGGATTTCCCATATGACGACCCACGTTCTTCCAACCATAAAAAGAAACGAAGGGTTATCTGTACGAAAACGGAAACCGGTATTGGCCACGATTCACGTTCAAACACTCAATAATGCACATTTAGGACAGAACTCGAAGCCGTATGCTTTGGCCATCTTTAATTCGAATGTCATGGACGGACCTCTCCATTTCGTTGCAGAACAGGACAAGGAAGACCCAACCGCATCTGTTGTAGCCAGAGAAGTCACCTTTGAAGAATTGTTTGAGAAAGATTGGAAATACCGGGGTCGCCCAGGGGAATTCGAAGCCATGGATCATGACGATGAAAGCCAGTTCGCCATGGATCCTGAATCGGGAACCGTGAGAGTTCTTAAGACGGGCCATTGTCCTCTCCAATGTGGATTACCATTAATCAATGTGGAAAGCGAAAACCTCCACGATGACACTGAAGACCCCTACGGCCAGGCAGAAGTTACGGGGATATTTTGTTCGAAACACAAGGTGTATTGGATTAACAGCATTCATACCATTGGCGAGATAGACCTTGGAACTTTGTGGTGGGGTGGAGAAAACGGGTATTTTCCCGGGAAATATGACACGGACCAGA
>CAYRLD010000247.1:0-4359 GCA_964424925.1 uncultured Planctomycetales bacterium | reverse complement strand
CGACATCAAGGAGAAGGGCGGCCGGGTTCATCGCAGAGGTCACCTCTCTTAGGATCTCGACGCAACTTTTGACCGGCACAGAAAGGAGAACCTGGTCGGCCGTTTGGCACGAGGAGATCTCCGTGGAGCTCTCTTTTGCTAACCCCCGTACTTTTGCTTTTTTGAGTACCTCTGGATCTCGATCAATGGCGAGGATTTCTATCGGGACGTTGTTTTTCTGCAGCGCTTCCGCAATGGAGGCTCCGATATGCCCAAACCCAATAATGGCGAGTCGTTTCATCTTATCGAAGGACCTTTATTGACTCGACCTCTGCATCGACGTCTCGGAAATAGAATCCGCTGTTCTGTCGAAATTCGTAGTCTCCCGCTCTTATTTTCCAGATCGAGTTTCCTCCGAGGTAGAAAACAAAAGTACCCTTGAACTGGATCACATGAATGGTTGTTCCATTCTCGATGTAGTTTATCTTTGCAGGGAGGTGGTCGAGTTGCCCTTTGTTGAGAGGGTGCAGCCAGATCTTCTGGTCACTCAGAAAGAAACGGATGGGTCGTTTCTCCAGGACATTCCATACCTCCAGACCGATCGCTCCTTTTTCTCCGATCTCATTCACTTTGAAGCGCATCGAAAGACCTCGAGCCTTCTGGACCTCTTCGGGAGAGAAGACAATGTCCGGCTTTGTCTTTATGCGGTTTCCATTTTTTTTGGTTGTCTCCCCTTCCGGATTCCACTCCGTGAACGCTTTGTCGGATGAGGTCCACTCTTTCTGTTGGGCGATCGAAAAGAGATCGTTGCAGGCCTGGTTGAGTAAGGCTCCCGTGACATTTGGGTCGTTGATGACGGAGAGAAGGAGTTCTTTCGCTTTCTCCCACTTTCCTGATTGCAGTAGGGTTTTCGCTTCCTCCTGTTTTCGTTTTAGACGTTTCTGGGGTGTCTCTATTCGACCGAGGTCGATCGTGCGGAGAACTTTGATCTTCATCCCCCGCAGTTGGAAACGGGCTTTCCCCCGGAACCGAAGGCCGAATCGACCAAAACGAGAAACATCGGAAGGAATGAATTTCTTGCCTTGAGATTGGTCGTCGATCCACAGTTCCATGAAGTCTCCCTGGACTTTGTAGATCAGGGTGACCCATTTGGATTGAGGAAAGAAACCGGGAGGCCACCGGAAATATTTCGTTCGGTTTTCCTCCATCTGGTCCGTTGGGGGGAATCGGCAGAAGAGTTCTGGCCCCCCTTTGTCGATGTAAATTTCCACTTTGAGGATGGCGTCGGCAATGTCCGTTCTTTCGGTCCAGAAGAAGTGGTACTTCGTCTGGTCTTCCGTAGAGGGTGGGTTGTAATCGATTGTGGCGGAGGTTCCTCTCCAACTCAAAGCGGTGCTACCAAGGCAGAGGCAAGGCGTGCTCTCCTGATTTTTATCTTCGGCATCGGGTAGTAGGAGGGTAAAGCCGGAATCTTCTGGGATTCCACTCTCTTTCTTCTGCAAAGCCGCCCGCTTTTTCCAGGCGAGTTCGGAATGCTCCCCGGAAGGGAATTTCTCAAGGTAACGATCGAACGCCTTGATGGAATCCTCTTTCAGTGTTTCCCTCCAGAGGATCCGTTCTTCTGCCGCAGCGATGCGCATCTTTGTCAGCTGAATCTTGTTTCGGACTTCTGGTGTATTTTTCTCATCGAGTGCGCTTTTGTAGCTGGCGAGGGCATTTACGAAATCCTTGTTCTTAAATTGCCGGTTCCCTTTGCTCAAGAGGCGTGTGTATGGAGTTGCCTGCTTCGCTTCCTCGGAGGGAGGGGGGGAAAGAGGGTTTTTCGGTTCTGTATCTTGGGTTAAGAGAATCACCACAATGATCGTCCCGAGGACCGCGATGAGGGCTCCGAGCCAGACGAGGGCGATGATCGGGGATCTCTGTCGAAAAACGATTTGCGAAGAGGAGGAAGAGTTGCGCATTTCCGATCGACTTCGGGCGTGGCGCGTTCTTGGGTTCTGAGCGATCTGGGAACTTCTTCGGCGGGGGGGGACACTGACCTTGTGGCCCGACGAGTGGGCAATGACGCGGTCTATTTCCTGGATGAGTTCTTCGGCGATCTGTTGCCGGGCGGACGGTTTTTTCGCCATCATTTTCTGGATGATCGAGACGACCGCTGGGGGAACGTGTGGATTGAGATCCCGGATCGGTTGAGGTTTCTCATTGATCTGTTTGTATAGGGTGGCCATCTGGCTCTGCGCCTCAAACGGCTTCTTTCCGGTAACGAGGTAGTAGAAGATAACACCAAGAGAGTAAATATCGGATTGTTCGTTCCCCCGTTTCCCATCGGCCTGTTCGGGAGACATAAATTGTGGGGTGCCAAGAATCACTCCCGCTTGGGTCATCTGTCCTGCGACCCCCTGGTCGAAGGCGAGACCGAAGTCGGTAATTTTCACTTCCCCAGCGTTGGAGACGAGGATGTTGGCCGGTTTGATATCCCGGTGCACGATTCCGTGATCGTGTGCGGCTTTTAGTCCCTTAGCGCATTCGCGTATGATGTGACCCGATTCTTTGACTTCCATGGGACCTTTTTTGTCGTCGATCAGGTCTTGTAGGGTTCGTCCTTCGACATATTGCATCACGATGTAGTGGCGCCCTTTGTCGATGCCGATATCGTGAATCTGAACCGTATTGGTATGTTCGAGTTTAGCCGCCGAGATCGCTTCTCTCTGAAAGCGGGCGACCGATTCGTCATCGCGGGAAAAGTCGCTCGGAAGAAGTTTCAGCGCAATATTCTTTTTGAGAAACTGGTGTTGAGCGAGATAAACGTCTCCCATCCCCCCCTGGCCGAGTTTTGCCAGGATTTTGCACTTGCCGATGACCGCTCCCAGAAGAGGGTCTTTTTGTTCTCCACCCGTTTCCATCAGAACAGGCGGATTTTAGCAGTCTAGAGCTCTTTCTTCACCTTTTTCCGGAAAGAGTTCCACCAGCGGGAGAGGTGTGTGCTTAAGACCCCAGCCCCGAAGGCGATCCCAATGACGAGAATCACCGGGACATCCCGGATCGGCTTAACGAAAGGGAGGTAGCGCAACGTCGTCTGTTCCAGCGAATTGACGATGAGGAGATAGGTGGCAAGAGCAACGACCGTTCCAAAGATGTACTTTTTGATCTTCGCCATCGCCGCCTACCCGTAGAAGGGCAAGTTCTCCTCGTGCACTTCTTTGCCGGCCAGTTTTTCCTGCAGATGTTCGGTATAGACCTTGAAGTCAGGGCCTGTCACGTACCCATCGGGCAGATTCTTTCGGACGTACGCCCGGTAGTCTTCATACTTTTCGACCGGTTCGCCTTTGAGGTCGAACATCTGGAATTCATAGAGACCGCGACGACGGTAGAATTTGTCGCTCGGGAGGAAAACAAGATGTTCCGGACGGCATCCTTTCCACGCATCCCCCGTTTCGAGAACCCGATCCGCTATTTCGGGTGCTTCGAGGCGGGAGACCTTCGGATCGAAGATCTTCAGAACGCCAAAGTTGATCGCGTCGATCAGTTCGACCTTCAATTCCGCGAAATATTCCTGCGAAGAGTCTTTGTTGATCTTGTCTTTGAAGCCGAACTCCATGACTGACTTTCCGCCCCGTTCGTCTCCGAACATCTCCATACCCCGGGGGACCCACTTATTGATATGTTGCTGAAGAAGTTCGGTCGAAACATTTCCGGTTCCTTTGACCGCATCGGCGGCCCACTGTCTCATTGGGTTGACGCCGCTTGAGACGTGGAACGCTTCTTCATAGAGCATCGGGCCCATCGAGCGCGCCATTGGCGCGTACGAGAATGTTTGCTGCATTTCGAGCTGATATTTCCCGACCCGGTCGATGATCGCGGTGAAGGCGACGTTGTCGACAAAAGAGTCGAAGAAAAGATTGAAGGCATCGAGAACGTGGTCGCCCGTTTCCATGTCCAAGAGCGAATCCGCCGTTGCATTGGCGATGTCTCCTCCCGCCCCTGACCAGTCGTCGTCGGCGAGAACAAAGAGCATCTGGTAGGCATGGCGGAACTCTTCAGCCATGATACGCATCATGTTGAACTGCATGCGTGGATCTTGCGCTTTGTAGAGCGATTCACGATGCTGCTGGATCGAGCCGAGCTCGGTGGAACATTGCGCTTTGATGATTTTCGCGGTCATCTCGACCATATCGCCGTCGAGTTCACTCGCTTTGTGGAATTTGTTCTGTCCCTTGAATTTACCGACCTCGATCTGTTCACTCCGCAGCGGTCCGAGCTTGGCGACGAGCCGGAAGGGGTCCTGCTTATAGAACTCCGGCCATTTCTTCATGAGATATTTGTATTCGTCCGGGAAGTTCTTGTCGCGCCAGTCGAGGATTCGTTTGTGAAGCTTCTCGG
>CAYRLD010000246.1:0-4370 GCA_964424925.1 uncultured Planctomycetales bacterium | reverse complement strand
TAAATCGCAACATCGTCCGGATTGAGCGTATCGGATACCCGCACTTCCGGTGTCACAGATTGAGAGCCTTCGTTGAGCCCCCCCTGGGCCGCAATGTGGGCATGGCAATCGATAATCCCCGGGGTGATCTGTAATCCAGTGGCATCGATCACCTTGATCCCGGCAGGCGCCTGAATCGTACCGCCCACCTTTACGATCTTGCCATCCTGGATCAAGAGATCTCCCCGAAGCGTTCCCCGGGAACTCATCGTGATATAGGTCCCGTTCTGAATGAGACAGGAGCCATCGGTCACCGTCGTCGGAACACGGTCCTCCTTCAGCTCAACGGGAGGCTCTTCCTGGAAAACGCCCAAGAGAAAGAGAAGAGCTACGATCAATTTATTCATCATTCATCTCCGGTTTACGTGCGGTAAAGGGATTCGACCCAAAGGGGCTCGTCAGGGTTCCGGTCATCTTTCCTTTTTTGATCGACGCTTCGATCGATACTTCAGAGCCTTCCATCGATCCTGTGATCGTGACAGATGACCCCTCCACATCCCCGGTCACTTTCATCTCTCCATACCGAGAGTTGATCGTTCCGGTGATCCCCGTTCCGCTCTGTTTGAGATCCATCGTCCATTCAAAGCTTCCGGTAGATCCTTTCCAGGTGCCGGTCACATCGACCTCGGCCTTTCCTTCGCCCTTCTTCTTGGCCGGAAACTCCGAAAGCCACCCGTCACTCAAGACATACCGAACCTGGCTCTTTTCCTCGCCAAGCCTACCCGAAAGAATCGTTAGATGGGCCATCATTCCAGGACGAATCCTTCCCATTTCTGTAAGCCCGAATAATTTAGCCGGGGAGATCGTTAAGGCTCGAAGGGCGACATCGTGAGAAATCTTGAGCCTACGAATGGATTCAAGAGCCTCCCCAGGAGAACTTCCGACCGTGCTAAAAGCGAAGGGAATCCCGGCGGAATCGAGGGTGCCGGCACAACCGACACGAGACGTCCAATTCTTCTTTTCTTCCTCGAGAAGGCGTTTCGGTTTGTCCTCGTCTTCCTTCGGCTCTTCTGGCAAATCGAGTGTAAGAATAACCGGAATCCCTTTCAGAGCATCCACCGCCTTCCAGGAAGAGCCTCCCCCCGCGATCATCAACTGAAAACCGAGTTCCTTCGAAAGGCGAACCGCCCGGCGAATTTCATTCTCTGAATTCGCCCGAAAGAGGATCGATCGGGTTCGATTCAGAATATCCTGCATCGCTTCCAATACAGGGTCGTACGGAGGACGAATTTTTCCTCGTGGAGCCGCTCGGTAAAGGTTCCACGACTCCCCGTACGCGCGCGCATCGTGGAAGAGTTGTCTAAGATGAGCAAACATCCCCATCAGCGTTCCGGGATACCCTTTGCCGGATGCGGAAAAGGATCCCTGCATGGGACCATTTGGAAGGATCAAGCATTCCCGTAAGGGGGCACCACTGAGAGAAAACAGGGCGCTCTGTCCGGATAAGTACGCCCCTTCCGGAGCCGATAGTACCGAGGTAAATCCCGCTTTCCGCCATGAAGATAGGTCCTCTTCGCTTAATTTCAAACGAGGGGCGACGGAGTAAGAGGGTCGAACCCCTTTTCGATTCGCGTCCTGCATTCCCAAAAGAGGCTGCCGGGTAAACTCGGGATCCCGCCCCTCAAAAGTAGGCGATGCCGATTCATCATCCTTTTTTTGCCCAAGGGTCGTATAGGAATCGATAAAACCGGCGTAGACAAATAATCCCTTTCCATCGATCACTTTCGCATCTGCAGGAACGTCCCCTTCGGTCCCCACAGAATGGATCAAGCCATTCCGAAGAACAATCGTCGCATTCTTAATCTCTGTTCCCGGGGAAACGACCGCGGTCGTATTCTCAATCGCGACCGGTGGGGGAGTTTCTTGAGGAACGAAGATCCAAAGTAATAGTGCCGCCAGATGCATAAGTCCTCCGCAATGAAATATTCAGGGAAGGCAAATTCTAGTTCCCTATAATGATATTTACAAATTCAAATCCAAAGAGTTTCCCCACTCTCCCTCTTGATTCACACTCGCCAGAGTGTTAGGAAGAGGTCCATGTGTGTCCTCGTACTCGTTACCCAACCTACGAAGGAAACGTCCCTCATGATAGGGGCGAACCGGGATGAATTCCGGCAACGCCCCTCCGCGGAGCCCGGCCTCCTTGAAAAGGGCATTATGGGTGGAAAGGATCTCGAAGCCGGAGGGACCTGGCTTGGGGTGAACCGGGAAGGTCTTTTTGTCGCGATTACGAACCGAAGCAATCCTCTTCCCGCGAAAGGGAGCCCTTCCCGGGGGAAACTCGTCATAGAAACCTTACGAACCCAGACGGTTCCAGAGGCTCAAGCGAAAATCGAAAGGCTTCTGAAAGAAAATTCCTACGCCGGATTCAATCTCGTTGTTGTGAAAGAGGGCGAAGGATTCTGTTATCAAAATGGAAAAGATCAATCGGTTCTCCCCATTTCACCCGGAATACATGTGGTCAGTTCCAACCGGGATATGGATGACCCACGAATGCAGGAAAGGAAGGTTGCAAATATGACGCTTAAAGGGCGGGAAGGGGAAAATGAGTTAGAAGAGGGGCTCCTCTCCGTATTGAAGGATCACGAAGATGCGGACGGATATCCGGTTTGTAAACATGGGACTCAATACGGAACCGTCTCTTCGACACTCCTTCAACTGCCTGCCAAGGGAATACAAAATTCCCGATACTTATATTCATCAGGGCAACCATGCACATCTTCCTTTGAAGATTATTCTTCCATACTCCATACATTCGTATGAATTTGACGAGTCCAATCGAGAACGATAATCTCTTGGGCTTATGGAAATGACATCATTCAATCCGGCGACAGGAAAAGAGATCGGAAAGGTTCCCGTTACGGATCCTTCCGATATACAAAAGAAAGTCGACTCTCTTCGGGAGAGAATCCCGACGGTCAACTTGGAAACGCGATTGTCCTGGGTCCGATCGGCCGCAGAAAGAATCCGCGAACAGGTGAAGGACCTCGCTCGCCTGATGACAGAAGAGCAAGGGAAACCAATAGCCGAATCGATGGGGGAGGTGGCCAACTCGGCCGTCCGCCTCGATTACTTCTGTGACACGGCGCCCCAGGCGCTTGCCCCGGTGGAAGCCGATCTCGGAAATGCACGGAGTGTGACCCGGTTCCAGCCGATCGGAGTGATCGGGGCGATTAAACCGTGGAATTTCCCCGTCACGATTCCGATCTGGACAATTGGCCCAGCCCTCCTTGCCGGGAATTCGATCCTATTCAAACCATCCGAACGAACCCCGCTACTCGGAGAAGCGATCGCAAAGCTCTTCCCAGAAGCTCCGATGGAAACCGTCCATGGAGCGGACGAGGTCGGCAAAGCGATTGTCGATAGTGATGTCGATATGATCTCCTTTGTTGGAAGCCAGGCGGTCGGTTCTGAGATTATGAAAAAGTCCGCCGACCGAATTCGGCCACTGACCCTCGAACTAGGAGGGAAGGATCCGATGATTGTCTGCGGAGATGCGGATCTGGATCTTGCGGTCGAAGGCGCCGTTACCGGAACGTATCGGAATAGCGGACAGGTCTGTTGCGGAATTGAACGGATCTATGTGGACAAATCGATCTACAACGCCTTCCTCGAAAAAGCGGTCGAAAAGGCCCGCGCCCTCAAAGTCGGAAATGGACTCGATCCAGACGTCCAGATGGGGCCGATGAACCGGGAAGAACAGATCGCTACCGTAGAAAGACACCTGCAGGATGCCCAGGCAAAAGGCGCGAAAATTCTTACCGGTGGAAAAAGAATTGAAGGGCTATTTTTCGAACCGACCGTTATTACCGGACTTACGAGCGACATGATCATTACTCGGCAAGAAACCTTCGGACCCGTTATGAACGTCACCCCCGTGGATGGCGTGGAAGATGCCATTACCCGTGCAAACGGAATCCCCTTTGGGCTGACAGCCACGGTCTGGAGCCAGGATGAGGAGAAGGCCGACCGGATTGGACAAAAACTGCAGGCGGGCACAATCGGAATCAATCAATTCGTTGGGTCGGTAGCGGAGTGCCCCTGGGGAGGGGTCAAATCGAGTGGAATTGGCCGAATGTTGGGGCCAGATGCCGTTCGAGAATACACCTCGACGGTCAATTACCGATTCTTGAAAAAATAGTTCCATCCGAACAACCATTTCGGCATCATTCTCCGTATATTGAGAAGGCGGGATGTCCATCTTCTAAATCTACCTTGAGAGGAGACCTCATGCGTCACGTTCTGGTCACAGCCAGTTTTCTACTATTTGCCGGATCCTTTGCATCCGCCCAGGATGAACTCGATAAAAGACGGGAAGGATTAGAACGGCA
>CAYRLD010000245.1:0-4435 GCA_964424925.1 uncultured Planctomycetales bacterium | reverse complement strand
CATGCAAAATGCTCTGGGACTTCCACGGCAGAAGTGAAAAATGCGAACCTTCATGTATGGGGAAGTATACGGTTAAGGTTGGCTGATTGTTCTGCGGCGGGTCAGGGAGGTTTTCAACTTAAAAGTAATATTACGGAGACAATATTTGCTCAATTGCCGGAAATGGCTGGATCAACGGAAAAAGAAAAAGTTGTCGATGTGGCACCTCCAAAGGTCAAAGGCTTTGGACTTACGATACCGATATACAGTTTCCTGAAACAAAACTCCACAAGGTCAAAGGAGTCTAAAGCAAATACAGATTCAAACGGTCCTGTAGAGACGGGTCGATTTCAATTTACACTAAAATCAAATTGCGATCTGGAAGCATGGGCGAACGAAAGTATCACAAATCTTGTTGGCCCTATACGATTGTTGTTTTGGAATTTGTATGCTGCAGCGAGTGTACATGTTGACGGGATTGCGACGATAGAAACGGAATTATTATGTGACAATCCCTTAAGTGAGTTGTTCCGTAATCCCTGGATCCGTCCTCTTTTGGATTCCTCTTCGAATCTTCAATACGGTGAGTATAAGGGATCTTCCGGTTCGAAGGTTGACTTAAAATTGAGTTCGGAAAAGATCTTTTTGGTAAACGATCCCAAAGTGGTTGGGACGACTTACAAACCGAACAGATACGTTCCGACGAACGGAATCACCTCCACCGGAACAAGCTCCAAACCGAACAGATACGTTCCGACGAACGGAATCACCTCCACCGGAACAAGCTCCAAACCGAACAGATACGTTCCCACGAACGGAAGCACTTCCACAGGAACGACATCCAAACCGAACGGATATGTTCCGACAAACGGAAGCACCTCCACCAGAACGATATCCAAACCGAATACATATGTTCCAACGAACGGAAGCACCTCCACCGGAACAAGCTCCAAACCAAACAAATACGTTCCGACAAACGGCAATTACAAAGTGTTGTTTCCCCGCGACGAGGGTGACCGGGACAAGGCAATTCTCTACTCGGCGAGGGAGAAAGTCGAACATCAGCTAAAAGAAAAGTTCCCCCCTTTTGTGAAAAAACATGGAGGACTGCAAAAGGCATTTGAAAAGTTCGATACCGATCCAATAGGGGGAGATGGCCTTATTTCCCTATCCGAAATGGAAAAAGTTTTGGAGGATCTTGGGTTCGAAAGTTTTCGAGTAGGTTTTGTTTTTAAAGTGGAGATTGAAGCTGTTGCGCCGGGGGCGATCCAATTCATAGAGGAAGAAGCGCGTAAAAAGAACAAAGAGATCTCCGGAAAACCAGACGGAAAGGTTTCTTTAGAGGAACTTTCTGCGGCTGACTTGGAATAGGCTGTAACGGCTTTCCAAGGTGGTCATTTCCCGAGGAGGTCTTCCATCTCGCGGTGGAGGTCCTCCTCGGTGGCGACCTGGTTGTTCAGTTGCTTTACCATCGCATCACGGATTTTGGTCCTCACGTATTGCAGATGCTTGGTTACCTGGTCTTCCTTGAGGTTGTACTTTTCTCCGAGGGCGCTATAGGTGGGCCGGTTTTCGGGGGCGGGATCGAGATCGTACGCCTGGTAGATCTTCCAATAAGTCTCCCGCCCGTCCGTTTTTAGTTTTTTCTGAACCGTATCGATCGCGTTGATCATCAGTTCGTATGCCCACTCCCGGTCGAACAACTCTTCGGGCGTTTCCCCGGATCGTGCCATCCCGTTAAGGCGGTCGATTTCGAGGTCGTCGAAGGCGACCGCTTTCTTTCCGCCGCCCCGCCGTTGTGCACCTTCCATTCGTTGACGGTCTGTGAGGAAATTTTTCAAGGCGACTTTGAGGAAAGTACGGAGCCGTCCCAGTTCCGATTTGTACCGGTCGAGGATCTTGTTTTCGAAGAGGTGCGTAATAAATTCCTGGGTGAGGTCTTTCGCAGCTTCGTTGGAGCGCCCCCGGTCGCGTCGGATGAAGAGGTAGCAGGGGCGCCAATAGGCGGAAAGAAAGTCAGATAGGAGTTTCTCCTCCACTTTCCCGGCATCTCTCACCAGAAGACTCCATTTGGTCGCCGAGAAAGACTGATTGAGCATTTTCGCGCGTGTATCCGGATCTCTCATAACTCTCTTTAAGGATAATACCGGCAACCGGAAGAGAGAAAGGGAAAATAGCGGTTTTGCCAATTATCGTTTCATTTCAGGATATACTTCAGGTGAGTATGAGTGACCCATCATGTCAGAATTGCGGGGCGGTAGCGAAATTGGAGAATGGACTCTGTTTTAACTGCAGACTTCTCCAAGCGGGTTCTCAGGAAACAATGAAGGAGGAGACTTCGTTTGAGGACCTTCAAAATCCCCGGCTCATCTCCCCCGACGATCTTGTCCGGCGCGTTGCTGGAGGTTTAAAGGAACCCAACTCCGATTCTTTTCAAGAAACCTTTCAGAGCCCGGACATTTCCGATCATACTCCAGCTCCCGTTCCTTCCACGGTTGAGACAGCACGCCGGGAACGCCCCGAATCGGTTTCCGGGAAGTTTACGATGGTCGAAAAGGTCGGTACCGGAGGGGCAGGAGAGGTTTGGAAAGCGTGGGACGAATCGATTCATCGGTGGGTGGCGTTGAAATTTCTCAAGAACGAAGAAGAGTTCAATCTGCAACTTTTTCGGCGGGAAGCTCGGATGGTCGGTCGGCTGAGTCATCCCCATATCATTCCGATTCATGAAATGGGAATTTTGGGGAAGCACCATTATATTGCGATGAAATTTGTCGAAGGGGCGACTCTACGAGAATACGTTCGGCAAGATGTCCGATTGATTGCAGGTCTTCTGCGGGATGCGGCGGAAGCGCTTCAATATGCCCACCAAAATGACGTCATTCATCGGGATATCAAGCCGACCAACTTTCTGGTCGAAGAACATTCGTCGACCCGCCCGACCGATACTCCACCTCGGACCTCCAGGCTGGGCCATCATATCTATGTTGCGGATTTCGGCCTGGCGAAACAGGTCTCCGTCGACTCTTCCCTTTCGATCTCCGGAAACCTGATCGGAACCCCTGCGTACATGTCGCCGGAGCAGGCGAACGGGAAGAGTGAATTAATTGATGCCCGGACCGACATTTACTCTTTGGGTGCTACCCTTTACGAACTTCTTTTCGGTCATCCTCCTTTTGCGGGGAATACGATTTACGATCTGCTCAAAGCCATTATGGAAGAGGAGCCCCCTTCTCTGCGAAAAAAGTATCCCGGAATTGACCGCGATCTCGAAACGATCGTGATGAAATGTCTCAGGAAAGAGCCCGAAAATCGATACCGGACGGCCGGAGATCTTGCGGTGGATCTGGACTGTTATCTCCAGCAGGAGCCTCTGGAACATGCCCGGCCGGTCACCTTTGGATACCGGATTCGGAAGCGTATTCAGAAGCAGCCCCTTCTCTGGGCGATCAGTGCCGCGCTCCTTCTCTCCGTACTGGCCGGCTCCGGATTCGGAATTCACACTCTGTTGGACCGACAACGAATCGAACAGGAAGCGCGCGCAAAATCGGACAAGGCTCTTCTCCGCGCGCAATCCCTTACGGAGGCTCGTCGCGCCGTCGAATGGGGAGAAGGCGACGAGCGTCTCCTCGCGATCTTGGAAAAGGCGGAGAAAGAGCTCGCGCCGGACGCTTTCTGGCTTACGGAGGCGGGAAGACTTTTATATGAAACGGACAACAAGGAATTACAGGACCACGCGCGCCGGTTTTTAGAAAAGGCGACGACACTCGATACCAAACGCGCGTACGAAGCTCTTTACTACCTGTACCTCATCGAAACGCGAAACAGCGATATCGGATGGACGCAATCGCTGAAAACGATCGTGGAACGGGCCGAAAAAGCGGGGGATACGGATAACGTCTTCCTTTATATTTCCCGGGCGCGAGAGGCGGAGAAAGCGGGGGATTTACAGCGAGCGCTCGACTACGCGAAACGCGCGAAGAAAAAAGGGTCGAAGATTTTTGTGACCTGGTCCATTTGCGGCTATTTCCGATGGAAAACCGGCGACCCGGACGGCGCAATCGAGGATTTCACGAAAGCAATCGAAATGAAACCGAAAGATGCCATCTCCTTGAGCTATCGGGGTGACGTCTATTTCGAAAAGAAGAATTTCGAGAAGGCGATCGAGAACTACACACGATCTCTTTCGATCCGTTCCGACAAGGCCTGGGTCTGGTTTTACCGAGGATACTCCCGCTTGGAAAAAAATGACCCGGATGGCGCAATTGAGGATTTTGTGCAAGCGATAAAACGGGATCCCGAACAAGCCGGCTTCTGGAAGTTCCGTGGAATCGCTCTCTTTCGAAAAGGGAACTTCGAAAAGGCCATCGCCGATTATTCGAAAGCGTTGGAACTGTCGCCGAACGATTCGGACATTCTCAACAACCGGGGAAACGCGCGTAGGAAGAACGGCGATCTT
>CAYRLD010000244.1:0-4455 GCA_964424925.1 uncultured Planctomycetales bacterium | reverse complement strand
GGAGCTTTCTGGGGGGAGGCCCCCAGTTTCCCCTCTTCAAAGATTCGATCGAGATACGTATCTCGATTTTTTGCATACGCCTCGTCTTCCGCATCAATCGCTTCATCAATAATGGAAACAATCCGGTCGACTTCGGCTTCCACTTCTTCCTCCGACAGTTTCATCCTCTCGGCCATTCTCTCCATCTGGCGGAATACCATTTCAACAAGTCGTTCATCCATTTCACGATCATTCTCATCCCGCACCCGTTCGATGAGTCCTTGAACCATATTCCGGAGTCCTCGATTTGGATCCGGTCTCCCCATACGAGCAATCTTCTCCCGCTGCTTTTCAGTGAGAACCTTCTTTATTCCTACAAGAGAAGAAGGCCCCGCCTTCATGAGGTTACGGATTGATTCCCCGCTATCCTTCTCGACCTCCCGGAACGCCTTTTCGGCCTCGCGAACCCCATCGCCACCGACCCGAAGAGCATCCCGCAAGACGCGAAGAGCCTCTCGTGCCGCTTCCAAGCTCTCTCCTGCCGCTTCTACGGCTTTTCTGCGTGCAACATGAGAATCCTCGGCCAACTGGACAAGCTCAGACATCTGTTCGCGGCTCAACTGGAGATCATTCAAATTCCGAAGAATCTCAACTTCCCTTCGAAGTTTCTCTACTTCGCGGAGAGGATCTCCTTCGGTCGTTTGCATAAAGAGAGTCAGCGCCATAACCAGGGGGACCATATTTTTCTCCTTTCTCGTTCAGAGGGAAAACGAGAGAATTCGCCGATTATTGTAGCTCAAAAAAAGTCAAAAAACCGCCCTACCATTCCCCTCTTTTTTGAACTATACTCTCGAAAACCCGGGGGAATAAGGCGACTGGATGAGCTATCAAATCTTATTTGAAGAGACATTGCCCCTGGGCCACTTGACCGCGGTTTCCCTACCGGAACCGTCCGGGCATAGAGGAGAATCCACACTCGGCAACCTTGAGTCCCCGGAGAGATCGGTCGCCCTTGACCTTCCGGAACGACGGAGGATTCCCTGGATTGGAGGACGAATCGCCTTAAAAAACTCGCTGAAACATTTTGAAGCCCCGGTCGTCCCAATATTGGCGACCCCCCGCGGGGCTCCGAGCCTTCCTTCTGGATTCGTCGGCTCCGTCAGTCATAAAAAAGCTAAAGCGATCGGTCTTGTTGCCCCCGATTCGGGATGGACTATTGGAGTAGATCTGGAGGAACAAAAACCCCCACGGGAACGGATTGAATCAATGATCCTTACCGAAGAGGAGATTTCGGAAATAAAGGACACCTCTTCCGATGTTCAGTGGAGAGAGCTTCTTCTGCGGTTTTCTCTCAAAGAGGCGATCTACAAAGCGATCGATCCTCATGTAAAACGTTTTGTCGGATTCAAAGAAGTTACCGTTTCCCCAAATGAAAATGGAACCGCGACAGTCCGATGGAATCTAAAAAAGAAGGAAGGCCCCTTTACAACCGAAACCTATTGGCTGAGCAAAGACGGATATTACATAACGAGTGCCCGGATACGACCGGGAGAGTAGAAAAGGATCTCTGAATGGCCCCTATGGAACATGAACCGACATATATTGCGCTGAAAGAGAGTTGCGAAAAGATCGACCGGCGTAATACCCGATACCAATTCGACCTTGAAAAGGATGTCAAATGGAGTTCCATCCGAGAATCAGGGGAATACTTTGGTCGCAGCCTTCTAGAAGCTTTTGGCCTCAAAGCCCAAGCCTACCATCGCTTTCCAGAAGCACACAATCTCATGCAGTGGAGCTTTGCGATGGCAACCTGCAAAGAGTTCGCCGCACTCGAAGAGGTTGTGCTCCGCTTTACAGATCGGGAAGAGACTCACCTGGGACCAACCCGGAGTGTTCGCCTACTGGAGGAAGAAGAGAAAAAACATATCGCTCTCTTCCGTCGCTACGAAGAATATCTCCGCACCCTAATGCCGGAGGAGTGCGAACGGTTTGACAACCTGACAAAAGAACCGGCCAAACTGCTGGAAATCCTCGATTGTCGGGAAAAATATCCCAACGCGGCCACACACCATTTCCTCTTCTGGTTGGGAACGGTCTTCTTTGAAGAATACACGGTCTATCTATATGAGAAGCTCTCCGAAGAGTCCTCCCTCATTCAACCCGCATGGCTCTCCGCCCACTACACCCACTGGAGAGAAGAAGTACAGCACGTGATGACCGACGCGTACCACATCGCCGCACTCAATCTCTCCGAGGAAGAACGGTACACCTGGTCTCGCGTCTTCTTCACCTGGCTCGAAGAAAATTACGAACAGTTCGCAGGATTTCATGTTCCGATCCAGATGATCCAGGAAAAATACCCCGAGTTGGCCGAACAACTTGGAGAACCTTCTTTCGTTGAAACACCCTTCTTTCAAGATATTTGTCAGGGTCCCGGATTCCGTCAGACCCGAAAAGCGTCTCCCTGCATTCCCGATCTCTTGAAGCAGAAAACAGAACAGGGAAAAACAAAGAGCTCGACCCCAACGGGAAGATTTTCCATCGCGCAGGCGATCATCTCCTCCCCTCCCCCTCAAGAAGCACCCCAACCAGAAGAAAGCGTTCCAGACCGGGTCCGCAAGGCGATCGCAGCCAATCCGAATGCGGGGATTGTCTTCGTACAGGATGATGGAACCGAAACCTTTGAACGATACAAAGACTTATGGACTCGTGCCGAAATCACGTTGGCCGGCCTTCGAAAACTGGGCTGCCGGAAGGGAGACTCCGCCATCCTTCAACTTCGTCGAAACGAAGACTTTCTCGCCTGCCTCTGGGGATGCTTTCTTGGAGGCATGAAGGCGGTTCCCCTTGCGCTCCCAACCGCGCGACATACTCTCGAGGAGGATCGACGAAAACTTCTGCGCATCCATGAACTCATGGACCACCCGCTGGTCATTGTCGATGAAAGCCTCCGGGAATTCTTAAAAGAGTTTGAGCTTCCCGAAACGGTACAAACAGCTACCCCAGAAGAGATCTGTACCGATATGGAACCAGATCCTGACTGGACACCCACCTCCGGAAATGCCCCCGCATTCATCCAGTTTAGCTCGGGAAGCACAGGAAATCCGAAGGGCGTCCAGATTACCCATCGAAATATCATTTCTCAGGTGTTCGGTATGGCCGAACATGGAGGCGCCACTTCTCGAGATGTTTTTGTGAGTTGGATGCCCCTCTACCATGACATGGGTCTCTTCGGGTACCACATGCTTCCGATCCTTCTCGGAGCGAAGCAGGTTCTTATGAACCCATTTCTTTTCATCCGAAAACCGCTTACCTGGTTACAAAAGCTATCGAAACATCAGGGATCGATTACAGCCGCCCCCAACTTTGGGCTCTCCCGGGTTATCCAAGCGATCCGTCCCGGTTCGCTCGAGGGTCTCGATCTCTCCTCGGTTCGATGTATTCTCAATGGATCCGAACCGATCAATGTCGACATCATGGAAAAATTTACGCAGGCATTGCAACCCGCCGGACTTCCCCAGACCGCGATGTCTCCCGGATACGGTCTGGCAGAAGCAACCCTTGCCGTGACCATGCTTACGCCCGAGGAGAAGAGCCGAATTCATTGGATCGACCGATCCTCCCTCGATTCTCCGGAAGGGGTGATCTCCGTATCAAAAGACCACCCAGATGCCATTGCATTAACAGACGAAGGCAGTCCGATCAACGGTAGTGAAGTTCGCATTGTTAATGACAAAGAAGAACTCTTACGACAAGGGGTGGTCGGGCAGATTCAGGTCCGAGGAGCTCATGTGATGAAAGGATATGTTGGTCATCACGATATCGGAGAAGACGAGTGGTTCACAACGGGAGACCTCGGGTTCATCATGAAGGACCGTCTCTGCGTAACGGGACGACTAAAAGATATCCTCATGGTAAACGGCCGAAATTTCTACGCCCACGATATGGAGGCGATCGCCGAAAAAGTAGAAGGCATCACACCCGGTCGGGTTGCGGTCGTCGGTTCGCGCGACCCTCAGAGTGGCGCCGAAAGGGTTATCGTTTTCGCCCGAATAAAGTCGAGCCCCCTTCTCGATGAAGCAGAAATCCTTCTTCGCTTAAAACATGAGATGGGACAAGCAATGGGCTTCCCCGTCGACCATGTCATTCCGGTCGAAGGAAAAGATTTCCCCCGAACGACAAGTGGAAAACTACAACGGTACAAATTGAGAGATCGATTTGAACAGGGTGAGTTTGACGAGGTGATCCGCCGCGTGGAGAAACTCATTCGGGATAAGGCCATTTCCGCACGAGAGTGGCGGGCCGCGGATCAGCGGCGCGGGGACCGCAGAAAGAAACAACTACCGATCGAAAAGGGCTCCGACCGGAGACGAAGGGACCGACGAAAAGGGGGAGACTTTGTCGCCTTCCGAAAACAGCTCGACCGGGTACAACTTATTTGGTCAGACGTTCTCCAACTTCCCCTCGAACAGGTCG
>CAYRLD010000243.1:0-4465 GCA_964424925.1 uncultured Planctomycetales bacterium | reverse complement strand
CAAATGCCCGAGACCCACACCGATCTCAACAACGGTATCCGAAGAAGTAAGTTCTAGGTCCCGAACCATCGCATCCAGAAAGTTCGGATCAATCAGAAAGTTTTGACCGAGAGATTTGCGAGGACGAATGCCTCTTTCTCGGAGGAAAGCCCGAACGTCAGAAGGCAACGGTTTCATCGGGGAAGTTTTCGGAGAACGACAGTCTCAAAATTTTCCAGATGCTCTTCGCCGGACTCGTCCCATTTCACATTCACCTGCAGGAGGAAAGCCGCATCTCCGATCGGACTACTCGTATCGATCGGAGTAAAGGTGGCATCGTACCGATACGTATTCCCGTACTCGACAAAGAGACCATCCTTAATATCTTCCGGATTGTTCTGGGTAAGGTTTTCCTGGATCCGTGCGGCAATCCGGGGAGCAATGAGACTCGTATGAGTCTGATCAAGAGCTCTTTTGGGACTCTGCGTCCCCACAGCGAATAAGGGGAGAACCGCTACGATCCCCAAAGCCAGGATCATGATCGAAATTAACACTTCCAGGAGAGTAAACCCATCGCGTCTCATCGGGTCCCTCCTTCCCGATAGACCGGCAATCGAATCTCGGTAACAAAAGTCTCTCCATAATGAACGGTGGAACCATTCCCATGTTTGGAACTTCTTGTCCCCCGGGCCCCTCTCTGACTAACACGGATTTCATCAAACGTCACATCAGAGTAGCCGATCCATTCCGAATCGATTTTGACAAAGTTGGGAGGCTCGGGAAGACCGCTCGTATCCGTCATACGCAAAACGGTATCCCCTTCCAGAAGGGCCTGCGCTAACCGTCCCCCCCTAATTTCAGAGGTGTGGGATTCGACGACGAGGGTCATTTGAATGATTTCCGGATAGAGAAAATCCGGATTGTTGATATCTTTTCGTCTTCGGTAGTAGCGAAAAGATTTAAGCTCCCGGCGAGTAGAATCCCAGATAGAACTAGGAGACTCCTTGCTATTTACCCGCTTCTCAACAACCTTCTTTTCGCAGACCGAGCACTGCCCTTCCCCCCCAAGTTGCACCAAAGAACGGTGTGCCGATGATCTACAGGTGAAATAGCGAGACCCCGCCTCCATCCAGGTCCGGGTATCCGCGGTCCAATATCGAAAACCGAGATAGAGAACCCCCTTCTCAAGAGCCACCCCATAGGTGCGAAAAAACTTCTCGGTCGTCTTGTCGATGTCTTTATCCCGAAAGAGGGTCCATTTATCGCGCCGATCAAAATAACGGACCGCTCTCCAAAGAGTATGCTCTTTGGAATCGGAATCCATGAGATACGCCACTTCCCAAAAGTCTCCGTATAACATGGAGGGGGTCACCTTCCGAAGTTTATCCGAAGGGGGAACTCCTACTTTGTCGGCATTCCCGCCCATCACAAATCGGAGTCGTCCTGCACCATTGGAATCGTAATCACCGATCAGGGCGGCCGGCATCAGCGTCTTACGACCATTGGTAAAATATTCGTTCTCTAAATAGAGATTCCGAAGGTCCTCGGTAATCTGCCCGATGATAATCTGTGCTCGATCATACGCGTCTTTTCGATCTTCCCCATCGGTCCAGGTATTGAGGCTTAAATTGGTCAGGCTGATTAACGCTCCGATGAGAAGAACGAACACCGCAAACGCTACCAGAATTTCCAAGAGCGTCATTCCCTGGGAAGTGCTTTTTGTATTACCGATCTTCATGGTAGAGCGTTCTCATCGGGCGATCATAATCGACCTGAATTTCTCGGATTCGAGTCGCCCTTTTCCAACTATGTTCCGGCCAGAAGCCCGCTTTGTATTCGAAATATACGCGCAAATCGATTTGCCCCGCCTCTTTCTCGAATCCAAATCGATTGATCTTCCCTCCTTGAGGATCGGTAAATTCCAGGAGGTCCCCCCCCGGGGCATCGGTCCACTCCCCCTTTCCATCAATTCGAAAAAGAAGATGTGTAATCAGATTTCGATCGCTTGCAGGAATCTCCTCCGTCCAACGAAGTTCATTCCATCGAGAGCCTTCCATCGTAGAGGAAGATTGCCAGTACCCCATTCGATTATCAAATTCATTGGGAACGTACGTATCCCACCACCGAAAAGGAAGGAAGTAGACGAGCGTATCCGCAGGATAACTATAGGGCGTCGTTCCAAACCGACCTCGGAACAGACCTTCTCCAGGGCTATTCGCCTTTGAGGGCATCTCGAGGGTTATCGTCCCATCGGAATTTCGGTAACTATTGGTGTACATAATCACTTCTTCGGGAGTTTGATTCCCGACGTACACATATCCATCCGGTTGATTGAAATAGAAGCGGTTCCCATTGGCCGCGGTTCCTTCCGTTACGCGAAGAGAAGAATCCTGAGGAGAAATCGCCGACTCTAGATTCACCACCGGGAGGAACGCCATATTAAAGGCAAGATCACCGAGATCGTGATCCTGGATCGGAGAGTTGAGATAACCACGAACCACGGGATTGAGTTCATTGTTCCGGTTTTCGGAATACCCAATATACTCGTCACCGATTTTCACAATCCCACCCGTTGCCGCAATCCCTCCCGTATTGTTCATGGGAACTTTCCGATCGGCGGTGGTGACAATCCCGTTGGTCGTAAAATTCCCTTTGGGCGAAGCGAAGATCTTTATCTCATCGAGCGTTCCCTCGACCGGAGCGACCGTAAAACTGGGACTGAACGTTTGAAGATAATTCAAACCGATCAGTTCTCCCGAGGGGAACTTGAGAACGCGAACATGAACTTCGTCCGCCACATATTCCCGCGTCACATTTGATTCAAACGAAGCCAATTGCCCTCCCGGAAGGGCGAACTGCCAAGGCCCCCCAGCAACAACGGCACTATGAACCCGCATCATTTGACTCTGGCTTGCGGCATCGGTGATCGTAACCCGATCCCCGCCACCAAGATTTTCCCGATTGACGGTGGCATCACTCTCCCGGACCGCAAATACCGGCATCACTTCCGCCCCGGCGGCATGATCCTGTTCGAGACTCATCACTTGAGGACCGCGAAGCAGATTCCCAGGAGTTTGTGCGTTCAGGTACCCAATCCAGTGATTCGGGTGTTCCGTATCTTTGTAGACCGGCCCGAACCATTCGTCATCAATCCGGATAATCGTTCCATCGATATAATTGGTCGTATCGGTCGTCGCGATCCCCCAGAGTCTGACCTGTTGCCCCGTATTGTGCTGTGCGGCCACCGTTCCGTGGGCGCCTCTCGTGCATTGGGAAAAAGTCGTCCCGCTCCGGGCGGCATAATAGATAACCTCATTCTCAATTACGATATGGCCCTGGTCTGGAAACCCGGAAATATTGGTTGTGGTGACCGGAATGTCCGCCTGCGAATCATCAACAAAGGTCTGCCCTGAATCGTCGCTCTTGTCTCCCATCACCGTTGCCTGGAGATTCGCTCCGACGTTATACGAAAGCTGCCCTCCCCCTGTACTGAGACGATCAAAATTGATCTGCGCCTGTCCCGCAGCACCCAACGTTACCATCGCCCGCATATTTCGAAGTTTGCTCGAATATCCAAAGATTTGAACTGCCGCATTCGCCGGATGATCCTGCGCGGTTGTCCCTCGAGCCCCCCGAACAAGTTGACTGGTCGTAGGATCCCACTCCAAGACTTCCGAACCGATCATCCAGACGGAGGTCTCATTGGGGGGAACGATCGAATCATCCTCCAACGTCCAGGATGTCGCCGTGGGGTTGAGAGCCGCCCGTAGCTTCGTAATCACCGTCTCCCCTTCGGGATTGACATGTTTGAAGAGCGCATTTGGATCGGAGAATCCATCTACCAGAAGGGCCGCATGCGCATACCGGGTTCCTTTCCAATACGCACCGATGTGATACCACGTATCATCCGCATTTGGCTGGAAAGGAAATCGAATCTCTGCAACTCCATTGTCGATACGACTCGTCGTATCTCCCAGAGTCCCATCGGCAAAGGTGAGGATCAGTTCAGGAAACCCCGTACTGTCATCGTAGTCGAGGCTAATTCGATTCGTCGTATCCGCTTCCCGAATATCAAAGAGGGACATAGGAGAGGTCACATCGTCAAATCGAATCCAGAATTCAACCCCACCGGAAGCGACGTCCGGCATCTGTTCGGGACCGGTCACACCCTGGGGATAAGGAGCAAAGACCTGTTCCCATGTGTAGGAGAGTCCACTTCGGCCCAACTCTTCTCCTTCATGCGTTCGACTGAAGTGGTCACGAAAGTTAATGATCTGAGCCGAACCCCGATTGTCGAGCGCTGGTTCGATCTGGAAATAAGCCTCCTCGGGCGGTTGTTGTGCTGGCCCAAGAGTATCATCACTCGGATTGGGGAAAAGGGTCGGAAAGGTAATAATCCGACTACCAAAAGGGTAGCCGTACATCTTCGGTGCATTCTGAACCACCGTCGCCAAAATGTTAGACGCCTGTAAAGGGTGATTAAAAT
>CAYRLD010000242.1:0-4479 GCA_964424925.1 uncultured Planctomycetales bacterium | reverse complement strand
CAAGCCGCCCCCCTCTTTCTCAGAACTTTTCAAAAGAGGACTACCTTAAAGCCGTTGGGATTGCCAAGGAGTACATCGAAGCGGGGGATATCTACCAAGTAAACCTATCGCAACGATTTGAAACGACCGGTCCCGATCCATGGGAGGTTTATCGAAAACTCAAACAGGAAAGCCCGGCACCCTTTTCGGCCTTCCTTGATATGGGGGGAAAGAGTGTTCTCTCTTCCTCGCCCGAACAGTTTTTATCTGTCCATCATTCCGAGATTACGACCCGCCCTATCAAAGGAACTCGCCCCCGAATCAGGAACCGGGAAGAAGATAAGAAGATGGGACGAGAACTCTACTCCAGTCGGAAAGACGACGCAGAACTTGCCATGATCGTCGACTTGGAAAGAAATGACCTCGGTCGAATTTGCCAAGCGGGAACCGTCGAGGTCAAAGAAGCCAAAAAACTCGAGACGCACCCCACGGTCCACCACCTCTCTGCGACCATCCGGGGGACTCTTCGAGAGAACGTGGGGAGCGCCGATATCCTTCGGGCGACCTTTCCCGGAGGCAGTATCACCGGTGCACCGAAAATCCGTGCCATGGAAATTATTGATGAATTGGAACCGACCCACCGTGGGGTATACACCGGCGCAATTGGAATGTTCGGACCTCAGAGAGAAATGAATCTATCGATCGCCATTCGCGTCCTTCACCATGAAAAGGGTCGCTATAGTTTCCAAGTCGGGGGAGCCATCGTGGCCGATTCGGACCCGGAATCGGAATATCAGGAAACGCTCGTCAAAGCCCGGGGCATGGCACGCGCATTGGGGATGAAATGGAATACGTCTCATTAAACGGTAGGACTCTTCGGGATAACCGAGCACAAATCCCCGTAACCGATCCGGCGACCGCGTACGGATTTGGCCTCTTTGAAGTAACACGGGGCTATAATGGGATTCCATTCCGTCTCCAAGATCATATCCAACGGATGAAAAGATCGGCACGGACCTTCGGGTTGACCGTCCCCATGAAGACCGAGCAGATCCAAGCAGAAATCCAAAAGCTCTGTCGAAAGAATAAAGCTTCCGATGCCTATATAAGACTGACGCTCACAGGAGGCGGCAACTTCCTGGTACAAGCCCATCCTCGACAAAAGCTTCCCGCGCTGTGGGAAAAACAGGGAGCCAAATTACTTCAGGCCCAAAATCGAAAAGACCCTACCCATTTCCTCTCCGGTCATAAGACGCTGAACTATCTGGAAAATGTCCTTACCCGGGATGGGGCAAGACGTCGGGGAGCGGTCGATGCCATCTGGCTCGGGACGGAGGGAGAAGTTCTGGAAGGATGTGTCTCGAACATCTTCTTCGTAGAAAAAGATACCTTGATCACTCCTGCCCTCCATGCCGGAATTCTTCCTGGGGTAACCCGAAAATTGATCCTAAAAATGGCGCATCGCCTCGGCATCCCCCTCCGAGAAGAACGGGTCTTCCCCACCCAATTCGATCAGGCTTCCGAAGTATTCATCACCAACGCTCTGATTGAGATCATGCCGATCACAAAATTCGAGAAGAAAAAGGTCGGAGGGATCGGTCCGATCACGCGGACCCTTCAGAAGGAATACCGAAAACGGGTCGAGAAAGAGTGCCGGTAACTCAGGGAAGTTGAAGAGACCTCTGTGCGATCATCGGTGTAAAACTACGCACCAGCGAAGGGTGAACATGAATGAGGTCGAGAAAATCGACCTGATCGATCGACAGCAGGTCACACCGGGACGAGGCACGGACGGTGGCTTGGCGAAGTTCTCCGGAAAGAAGAGCCGCCTCTCCAAACCCTTCCCCTCCACCCAAAACACTAACCTGCTGCCCCTCGACAGCCACTTCAACGGTACCGGAGCAGACCACATAATAATGATGGCCAGGCGTCCCCTCTTTCACGATTCGACTCCCGGAGGGGACCGTTAGAGGCCGCGAAATTTCAGCGATCAATTTTAATCGTTCTGCACTCATCCCTCGGAAAAGGGGCACCGACCCGAGAAAAAACATCCGCTCCCAGAGGGAAAGGTCACGATCCCCCTCCTCTCCCTCCAAGGGTTGACGCGAAGCAAAGGAAATATCCCCCATTGTGTACGACTCTCGATCACTCACCCGAGAAAGGAGTTTTGAAGAAAGCGTGCGCAACCATAGTTTGGCACAACGAGGACGCCGTTCCATTACCTGGTACAGAAGCGGAAGGGGAAGAACAATCGACCCCTCTACCAGAGGAGAAGAATCTTCATGCCCGAGAATCCCAGAAGCAAGATGCACGGGAGTTCCGGCCGCCAGAACAATCCTCCCTCCAGAAGCCGGCGGGGAACTCTCCCTCATCCGAAGAACGAGAGCTTCCAAATCCCTCATGCGCCACCGCTCAAAGAGAGAACTCATTTTCAGGCGAAGAGCCTCATCGATGATGTCATCCGTACCGGGGTGCGCCAAAGCTTTTCGGAGACGATCGCGCCAAGGATCAACCTCTTTCTTTTCAACCGAACCAATTTCACTTCCGTCGAGGACGGGAAGAAGACGCTCTCTCCAATGAGCGTCAAGATTCCCTTCAAGAGCTTCCAAGGCAAACCCTCTCTGCAATTTATCGGAAGAAATCCAGGAAAGAAGGATGCGCCGGAAAGGTTTCTTTGGATAGAGAAGGGAGAACAGAATAAGAATTCGTTCGACCGCCCGATGAAACTCCGCTTCGGCCTCCGAATGTAAAACCCCTTCCGACTCGGCCGCTTCTTTTCGAAGTTGTTTTGCATGATGGAATTCATTTTCGATCGCTTCCTGAATTGGAGCCATTCGAAGCCCCCGAACTCCCGATAACGCCCTTGCGGCATGGGAACGAACCTCGTCATCCGGATGAGCCAGAAGGTGAACAAGGGCCACTCGTGCATTCCGTTCTCGAACCTGACCAAGAACTTGTATCGCACGCCCCATCACCAGAGGGAGATCGATCGCTTGTACGAGCGGATCGACCGCATCCTTTCCCATTCCGATAAGCGCCTCCCGCGCCGGAAGATAGGTCCGTTCATCGATCAGGAATTGAATACAGAGAGAGCGAAAGGACGAGTCTGGGTTTTTCGAAAGAACCTCCGCAACGGCAACCGGGACCGTTTTGGCAAGCCGAGGAAGTTCTTCCCAGAAGCGTCTTTCCTCCGTCTCTCCGATCACGCGGACCGCCGCTTCCGAAAGGGTCGGATCCTTAGAATGAATCCACGCCTCGAGAAAGGAAGAGATCGCCTCCATTCCTTTTTCATGGAAAAGACGAATCAAAGCCGCCGACCGAAGCGCAGCCCCGGAAGTTTGGATCCAACTCTGGAGTAACTGCGGCGAAACCGGAACCTCCGCACACTCTAACCGAGCGGCGAGAACCCGCTCGCTCTCAGTGGGAGAAAGTTCAGCAAGAAATTGGATCGAATCTGGATGAGGGTCCACCCCCATCGCTCGGACCGCCTCTTCTCTCCTCCACGCTTCCCAGCGGGGCCACCTTTCCCGGATCCTCTCCACTATTTTCGGAGTGACCTCTCCGACCAGAAGCCTCAAAGCAAGAACGGTCTTCTCCGGGGACGTACTCGCCACCTGCTCGGCCAACAGTTCCCGTACCGATGCGTCCATAAGAGAGGGTCCCGCGGAAGCCCCATGGGTCCGAAGTCTCCGGGATTGAAGAGCGGAGGTGACTTCGGCCACATATTCCCTACGAAGCCACATCGCGAGAAAAAAGGAGATCCCGGCAAGAATTGCAACCCCGATCGAAAGCTGGGACCAGGAGAGAGAAGACGAAGAGATCAAAATCCCGAAGGAAGCCAACGCAATAGCCACCGGGCCGAGAGCCCCACGAACAACGAGCGCCGCGCGCGATCGAATAAGATCGGGCATCGGCATCAGAGCGACATTCGCAACCGGTCGCTGTAAATTCTGTCGAAGTAACCGTTCGAAAAAGAGGGTGCCGCTTGCGACCAAGAGCCCTCCGAAGAAAATGCCGGCAACGCCCGCGATCAAGAGAACCAGGGGATAGAGGGTAAGGGAAGATCCCACCCCAAATCGATCGAGGATCCAGCGAGCCAGGAACAGTTGAAAGAGGACCGCACAGAGGTTGATCCCCGCATTCAACATTCCCAAATAGGAGGCCATTGCATCCGGGGATGATTCGCTCTCTTTCAGACTGGCCCCAAGTTGATACCGAATCACCGTACTCAGAACAGACATGGAAAGAATAAGAAGGCAGAGCAAGAAGGCAAAACGGTGGCGCACCACTTCGCCCCAACTTCCCACATGAGAAGAAGGCCGAGAACGTAATTTGGGTGACTTCCCTTGAAGAAGGAGGCTGGAAAGAAGAATCAAGCCTATCGAGATCCAGGGGAGATGGACCGCATGCACCCTCCACGTCAATCCTGCGGCAAGAAGCCCACCCGTTACCGCCCCGAGCCCCCCGAGAATCCCCACGGTCGCAAAAAGCCTCTTTTGA
>CAYRLD010000241.1:0-4479 GCA_964424925.1 uncultured Planctomycetales bacterium | reverse complement strand
GGTTTTAAGGTTTCCCCGCTCCTGGATTGATGAAAGGCGTAGGATTTTTGGAAAACGTGCCTTACTTCTGCATAGAAGGCGGCTTGTTCCTCGGATACAGAACTCGCTACGAATTTCCCGGACATCTCTTCGGATTGTGTTTGTGCTCTTTGGATCCACAGGTCTGCTTTTTTCCAAAACGGGGAGGCGGCTCCTTCTCGTCGTGCTTTTCGCCAACAGTAGACCGCTTGGAGGTACATGGTATCTCGGAGGAACCCCTCCATGGTATCTTGGTGGAGGTAGAGTCCCATTTGTGTCCGGAAGAAAACCGATTCCTCTTCCCTATGAATCGTGAGACGCCGGATCGTTTCTTCGAACCAGAGAAGCGAAAGTTCGAAAGCGCTTTTCTTCTCCTCCCCTTTAGAGAGCGCGAGTTCTTTTTGAAGTTCTTCATCTTGGAGTACATGGGAAAGAAAGTTGTCGTCGAGGCTTCCGCTCTTCCAGGAGGGTTTATGTTGTAGGATTCGCGCCAATTCGAACGTGAGATAAGGGGATCGAGGGTTGACTCTGATTCCCTCGCGGAGTTTGAGGAGCCCGTATCGAATCCACTTCCAGGCTCGTTCGTAAGAAATTTGTTCTTCCGAATTGGCGATATTATAGGCAGAGTCCCAGGCGAGCATCGACCAGACTTCTTCGTTATGGGGTTGAAGCTTTGAAATCATCTCCATAATTTCGCGTGCCTGGTACCATCTCCGTTCGTCCTGCGCTTCTTTTAATTGAATCCAGAAGACATCAATGGCGAGAGCACGAAACGATCCGAGAAAGAGGGTGCTAATATAGGTGGGCACCATATCTTTTGCGGGAAGGTCGCTTAATTGGGTCCGGCTCTTTTCTCGCACCTGTTCTGGGCTCTTTTCTAGGGCGAGATTCTGTAAGAGAATGAGCGCCGTCATCGTTCCCAGGAATAAAGAGAGTGTCGTGATTTTCCTCATCCAAAATCCTTGTACATCATAACGATCAGGCCGAGGAAAAGCAGGATGATCAACCGAGAGAAGAGTGCCTTCAAAGCGTTTCCGATGTCCGTCGGCCCCACGGCAAGATCTTCCAGAAGGAATTGGGAAAAATCGAAGTTCCTGTAATCGGGAAAGAGAAGGAGAGCGATGCGCGAACCGGTTCGGGAATATTCTAGAAGCCAGGGAGGAATGTTATCCGGGGTGCGCGCGATCTCGCCCTTCTCTTGGGCGTCATAATATCGGACGAGGGTTCGGTCGACATCTTTGACCGCCTTGGTGACGAATCCATAGCTCGATCCCACCAGAAGAATCATAACTCCAGTGAGAACGCTGAGCGGGCCAGAGACGAGGGAGGAGGCGACCACAGTGGCTGTCAGAATGAGGAGGATCCAGCCGTAGACGAGGAAAAGCCCTTTCATGAAATTCCACGCGAACCATTCATCGGTCTGAAAAAGTTCGCACGAAGAGGGGCGTCCGGTGATTCGCATATCATCGTCCCCGGCGATCAGGGTAATCTGGATCGGCTTCCCCGTTTCCAGAATCGATCGGGGGAAAGAAAAGTCTGTCCATTCGTTGGTTTTCGCGAAGACCGGCCTCTCTATTTGCGCACTTCGGTCGTTGGTTTGAATTAGGATGCGTGTTGGGCCGGTGAAACGGAAAAGATTGTGGAGGGGGTCGATGTTGACCCGGATCCTCCCGAAGATTTCTTCTGGAAAGTCTTCTGTCTTAAGATCGGGGAACTCCCAAGCGAGTGCACTTGTGGCCCACCCCTGGGCCTGTAGGCGGGGAGGAGAATCAAGTTTTTGTACCGATCCTTGTGCGAGGAACCGGTTCGCCTTTTTTCCAGCAATGCGGAGGGAGTCTTCTCGTCCTTCGAGCCAGATTTCTCCATGGGCGGGCGAAAGAGTGACTTGAAAGGGGAGCTCATTTTCGATCAATCCTTGAGGGAAGGTCCATTGGAAGGGGGTGTTTGTGGTGAGAGTCTTCTCCTCTTCATAGAGTTTTCCGGGGGTCCCTGTCAGGGTGAGTCGAACGAGTGAATCTTTCTTTTCGGGAAAGAACCTGTTTCCGATACCGAGAATTCCTTCGATACGATTTACGTTCCCGGGAAGGTTTTGGAATTGCCAGAGTAAGGAGCCGGTCGGCTGTCCCGTGGATCGGCGAAGAGTGGGGTCTGGTGTATATACTTCCACTTGACCGAAACCTCCAAGGGTTTCGGTTGATACAATTGGTTTTGCACGAAGAGGGGGAATCTTGTCTCCCTCGATCCATTTTACCACTCCGAGAAACCCGAGGGAGATTCCCCCTAGGATCGCAACAAACAGAGCGATCGTAATGGCCATTCCGAAGTAACGGCCGAGAAAGAACGTACTTTTTCCAATCGGCTTTGTGGCCACCATGTGAATCCGTTTTTCTTCAAAGTCGGCGGGGAGCGTGAAGGCTCCAAAGAAGATCGCCACGAGTGCCGCGAAGAAGACGGTGGATCTCAGGGACCACATTTCCAGAAGCCGCAGGCGCGAGGAGGGGTCAACAGAGGCGAAGAAGGTCATGGAACTGAGGAGGGCGACGGCAAATATGATAAGAACCAGGAATATTTTCCGTCGGATCGCTTCACGTAGAGTGAGCAAAGCGATAGCCGAAAGTTGTCCGATCACTTTCATTCCGGCTTCGCCTTCTCCTTCTCTTCAATCGTTTGAAGGAAGACCTCCTCCAGGCTTTCCCTCGTTTTTTCGGATTGGACCAGGCGAGCTCCCGACTCTCCAGCGAGGGATTCTATTTTCGACTTTGCCTCTTCCGAGAGATTCTCAAAGGTCATGGTAACGGAGGAGTCTTGTTGAAGAATCTCTTTTACCGAACCGAGTTTGCGGAGTGTTCCCTGGTGAAGAATGGCGATCTTGTCGCAGATGTTTTGTACGTCAGCCAGAAGGTGACTCGAGAGGAAGATCGTCTTTCCCTTTTTCTTCAGGTCGAGAATAAGATCTTTCATCTGTCGTGACGAGATCGGGTCGAGGCCACTTGTTGGTTCGTCAAGAATGACCAATTCGGGATCGTTGATGAGAGCTTGTGCAAAGGAGACTCTGCGGATCATTCCTTTGGAGTATTCATTTAGCCTTCGTTTTCGGGCATGTTCGAGCCCAAACTGTTCGATCAGTTCATCCGCTCTCTTTTTTCGGGTCTTCCGGTCGAGGTGGAAGAGCCTCCCGAAAAAGTCGAGTGTTTCATCGGCATTGAGAAATTTGTAGAGGTACGATTCTTCCGGTAGAAATCCGATCTTTGCTTTTATGGCGACATCGGTGGCCGGTTTGCCCAAAATATGTGCCGAACCGGAAGTAGGGAAGAGGAGTCCGAGTAGGATCTTGATGGTTGTCGTCTTTCCCGATCCGTTGGGACCCAGAATCCCAAAGATCTCTCCCCGGGGGATTTCCAGAGAAAGGTCTTCCAATGCCTTTACTTCCGTGCGACCGAGAAAGCTCTGGTAGGTCTTCGTTAGATTGCGGGTTTGAATAACCACGTCCATCCCGGTCATTACGCCCTTTCCTTTTGTTTCTTTGGGGAAATAATTGTCCACATCTCGATAAGAATCGATCTTTTTGATTTCACCAAAGAGAGGTGGCTATGGACAGACTTTTTCCTCAGAAAAAATCAGGTGCGAAAAGGGGTTTTAATACCCGCGCTCGCGTGCTTCCTTCGCGATCTTACGTACTAGTTGACGATCGCGACGGCGACGGATATCGCTCGGCTTTTCGTAGAAGGCGGTTCTTTTGATATCGCGAGTCAATCCTTCTTTCTCGCAGGCCTTCTTAAACCGTTTGAGCAACTGCTCCAGGGACTCGTTGGTCCGGGCTTTAACGCGAATCACGTACTCTTCACCCCATTTCAGTCGTGGTTGGAACTTAAGAAGCGGCGCATTCTAGCGGAGCCCTTCCGTAGGCGCAAGAGATTTATCGGCAGAGACAAGGCTCCTCTTTCGGAAAAAAGGTCATTTTCTTCCTTCCCAGGAGTGTTTTTTGGCTTGAATTTCAATTATTGTAATTTATAATTTATACAGTAGTTTAGAGAGAGAGAGAGAGGGGTTATGAAGAGCAAGGAAAGTCCGAATCTCTATGAGATTCTAAAGACCACGTCAGGCCCGAAAAAGGCCGAAAATCCACTACCAGAGCCGGAACCGATTCGGACAACTGTATTGGAAGAGCCCCGAGAAACGGTACCCTTAATTGAACCTGCTCGGTCGGTGGTTCCTCCGAGACCCGTTTCCACTCCTGTGCTTTCAAATGTGCAAAAAACGGAGGAAGAGCCGGGCGAGAAAATCATTCGTCTCACCTATAATACGGCTATTTTCCTCGTTCTATCGGGGGTAGGGTTGCTTTTTATTGCGTACGCTCTGGGGGTTCGATCTGGGCGTTCTCGGGCGATGGCAGAGGTTCCGACGCGACCGATCGTGGAGGAAAAGATCGTGATGGAAGAGGAAACGGCCCCTCCTGTTCCT
>CAYRLD010000240.1:0-4480 GCA_964424925.1 uncultured Planctomycetales bacterium | reverse complement strand
AAGCGTGTTCGTCACGATATCGTCGAGATTAAGAATTCCAACGGCACGAGGGTTTGCCTCGGCTGTCGAGAGGAGGTCCGCATCCCGGAAGTCCATCCCAATCTGCTGAAGGAAGGTGTCTTCTACGGTTAAGAATCGGCATTCGACGGCCACCAGAATTCCGGTCGAGGCCCGCAGACGGGAGAGGAATTTCCGGATCGATTTATGAACTTCGATTGTGTTGCGTACGATGAGAAGTCCATTGTTATGGAGGATAGACTGGCCTTCAGCATCATCCCATGCGTTCTTGTGGATATTGTTCTGGATCAGTTCCGCCAGGTCGTCCCCGGTGAACTGCTGCATTTCTCCCTCTTCTTCGGTGGTATCTACACCGAGAGAGTCTTGCGCCAGAGAAATATCCACTCCAGGGAAGTCCTGCAATCCATACGTAAGATCTTGGACATCGTACAACTCGAGTTTTACGGTCGCCTTTAAGCCTTCTTTCTTCGTGATGATGACCACGCCATCTTCGACATAATAGGCGCAATCAATCTGCTGTAGCATAAGGTCGAGAGCGCCCTTCAGGGGAATATCCTTTACGTTGATCGAAACCATCTCTGCATCGGGATCCTCGATCATTTTTCCATCAATGTGGATATTCAATCCTGTGTAGTCTCGGATGTAGTCGACCACGGAGGAAAGGGTCTGGTCCGGGTCTGTCAGAGTGATTCTCGTATTTTTGAGCATATCGAGAACCTTCTGATCCTCTTCCGAGATCTCTTCGCCCATTTCTGCGATTCCTCGGGGAGGTCTCTGGCGGATCTGTTCCCAAATAGCATGTTCTGGGAATTCGAGTTCCGCGGCCTGGACAACCGCATTCATTTCCACGGTTTCGAAAGTGCGCTTCCACTCTTCAACGTATTCTTGAAGGTTGTCTCGGTGGTCACGCATGTGACGAAGTCTCTGCGCTACCATCTTCATCTCGGAAACCGAATTGAGGTTGGGGTTTAGGTAGAGAATTTTGTCACACAATTCAATGCAATATTCATACTGCTCTTTTTCAAAGAAGAGCTGTGCTTGGCCGAAGAGAAGTTCCAGTTCCCGTTTTTGCTCCAGAAGCCGTTGGATCTCATCTCGTTGCTTTTCTTCCTCGATGAAGGCGTTCCGGGATTTGGCTTCTTCAATGGAACTCTTTCGTGCGGCAGATTTGGTCTTCTCAAGCATGCCGGTGGCTTGGCTTCGGCGGGTTTCTAGATCTGCGCCAGAAGGCATCCATTTGACGTATTCCAGGATTTGTCGGAATTGATCTTCCGCTTCCTTATAGTTGGCAAGATTGTAAGCGCGTACTCCCCGAGCATACGCTTGGTCGATTTCGGCAAGCACCTGACTGTGCTGAACAAGAGCCTGTTTCACATACTTATCGTATTCATCCCCTCGTGGTGTCGTCGGGCTGCGTCGAAGGATGAACTGTACTTCGAGGAAAAGAGCGTGTGCTGCGGCATGATTCGTATTTAAACGGAGAGCTTTTTCGCACTCCATCTCGGCTTTCTCGAAGTCACCCGCTTGGTAGTACCGTTCAGCTAGCTTGTAGTGCTCGTCCGCTTGAGCGTCCTGCTCTTGCTCGCTTACCTGGTACTCTTTCCGAAGTTTTCGGAGAAGTTCATCCCATTCGGCCCCTTCTTGGGCGACCTCTGGTGTCGACCGAGTTTCTGCATTTGCAGGCGGGGTTGGAGATGTGGGTTCAGGGGTCGCAGAGCGCGTTGGGCTGCTGGAGCAACCTGCTGAGACCAAAATGGTCATTGCGAGTGCGACGACTGCCTGGATTGCCTTCATTATGAACTCCTACCGGATATATAATTTCCCCCGATCGCTTCCCCACGACCGGACTCGAAGATCCTGAAGTATAGAGACCCCGCCTGAACGGACAAGCGAAATCTACACTTTTCAGACGCGGCTTATGGCCCCGACCCCTGCAGGAAACGGTTCCCGAACAAGGCTATTTTGGGGGGGCGACTTTATGTTCATCACAGGTATATCTGGCCCTTGCCTGTGGATGACTGCTTGGATCCTTCATTTTCCAGACGACTTCCTTTCCGTCTTCATCTTTATAGACGACCACTTTTACCGGATATTTTTCGATCATGACCCGGTCTACCAGGGTGCAGGTTCCATTTTTGACCTCGCACTCCTGTCTTGTGATTTTGTAATTACGAAGTTCGATGGCGGTGAGGGTTTTGCCTGTGTTGAAATCGATCTTTTTGTGAATGGAGGTGTTCTTTGTTTCCTTCTTCTCTATTCTTCCCTTGAAGGGGTCGTCGATAATCGTGATGACGACGTCATCCCACCATCCGATTTTGTCTCCGACGCTATGGAAATGTTTATCTTTTACTTTCCCGAATTTCTTGTCGTCTTTTTCGATGGTGACGTAGACCCGCTTTTCGGTTGGGCTCGGATTGGAGAAGGTGATTTTCCAGATATCGATGCTGGTTCCCGTTTTCCAGCCGGTATCGCCACCTTTTCCGTTGTAATGGATTTGTCGATATTGAGGGTTGTCTGTAATAGGAGTGACTCGATATTGATAGGAAGTTTTCTTCTTCACATCTTCATCGAGCCAGGTAAGGGTTTCTCCTTCTACCTCTCCCAGTTTCTTCTTCGATCCATCCGGATCCTTTCTTTCGATGACATAGGTGTTGATCTCCGCGATATTTTTCTCCTCGGGATCGTCCGGGTCTATACTCGACCAAACCAATGTGATTCCCTGCGCCGTGGCTTGGATAGAGTCAAACTGCACGGCCGCGAGTTCCCACGGCTTCTTCTTTATTTCTACGTGAGCAAGGTTTTCGGCTTTTCCACGGGGCATGAGAGATGTGGCCCAATCTCCCGCTGCGAAGGGGGTTGACGCGGCCGGGGTCGCCCAGTTTTCTAGGAATTCATTCGTTTTTTCGGAACTCTTGGGGAATTCCGGTGCTTTCCGTGCATCGTCATGAAGTTGCGTACTTTCTAGTTGGATCTTTTTGGAAGAGTTGTTCACCGCCGTTACATCCGGGTTTCCTCCAGAGGATCCGAAGAACATAACGAGGTAGAGGACAACTAATCCGCCTGCCCCACTCAACGCAACTTTTTCCCCATGCTCCATGAAGAAGAGCTGTACTTTACTCGGTTTTTTTTCTTCTGACATCATTCTTCTCCTCTTACTGAGCCCACGCAGGAAGATGTTTTTTCGCCCATTCAGGTAGCTTGGACGGATCAAAATCGACTACCTGGCAGGTAAGCATAAGCCGAACCGTCATTGGGACCTGTTTCTGGTAAAACTCCCGCGTTGCCTTTGCTTTGTTTTCAGCTGTTTCACTCGAAGAGCCTGTTTCCTGATATTGGAAGCTCTGGTCTGGCTCATTCTGGTACGCCACGCTTCCGGTTTCATCATCATATTTCGGCGCTAAGGTCATTCTTGCACCGACAATGTTGATGAGGATGTTTGGTTGAATATCCCGATTGAGAACGGCTTGGAGGAACTTTTCGACTTCACTGTAACGAATGTCGACCGTAACCCCGAACGTGAGCGTTTTTCCGAGACCTCCAGGAAGAGCGAATTCCTGGAATTTGTCCGGAGTGCTCCTTTCCGGGATGGCTGGGTAGAAAATCTCGTCACCCATTCCCGCTTGGGGTCGTTGTTCCCATCTCTGGATTCCACGGAGGCTTTTGGAGATCTTTGCAAAGAAATAAATGTCCACCAGCCTTTTGACTTCTACATGGTTTTCGGCGCAGATATTCGTAATTCGCTTCCGAATCTGAAATCGTTTCTGGAGGGCGGAAAGGATTTCATCCCGGTTTTCTCGCGAAAGCGTGTCCCAAGGAATTCCATCTTCCCAGTTAAATCCAAACGTGATCGCGTTTGGATCCTCTATTTCATCCCCTTCGTCATCTCGAAGTCCGAGTTTCACAGGAGGAGTCCGGGTAGAGAGCTTTTCCTCTAACTTTTTCCGCGCATCCTGGAGCTGTCCCGTGAACGCTCCTTTGTCCGGAGTCTTTCTCATACTTTCGACCCAGTTGCGATCGTCATTATGAGCGGAGAGCGCGTCTCTGTTTTCTGGAGGGGCGGGTTTTGTCATCCACCACTCTAGAAGTAGGTCGTATTCCGAGAAGAACTTTGCAAGTTCAAGGTAGGAGGCGACCAATTTTCCCCAATAGTCTGATTCCTCTTCCGGATGATCTTTGTCAAACTTCTGATCATTCCAGGAGTGGATATCGGGTCTGCCCGGCGTGTTTAGGCTGGCCGAGTTTAGCTGCATTTTCTTCCGTTTGATCTTGGTTTCGAGAGTCCCTTTATCACTCCAGATCGGAAAAATGAGGACTCCGGAAAGGATGAGGAAGAGGAGGACCGCCCCTCCGATTCCCGCCATAAATGGATTCTCTTTTAACTTATCCATTGTTTGATCTCCTCGGCTTCTGAGACGTTTCCGCATCTTCTTTCGTCGGAGCGAGCGCGTCGCGAGTCTCTTTT
>CAYRLD010000239.1:0-4511 GCA_964424925.1 uncultured Planctomycetales bacterium | reverse complement strand
CCGTTTCGATGAACTTCCTCGTGAACGATTCTCCTTTGAGTGGGCGTGATGGGGAATTCCTGACAGCAAACTTCCTGCGGGATCGCCTGATGCGGGAGACTCTTTCCGACCCGGCTCTCATTGTCGAACCGACCGGAAGTCCGGACTCACTCCGGGTGAAAGGGCGGGGACTTCTTCACCTTTCCATTCTGATCGAAAAAATGAGGCGTGAGGGGTTCGAACTTCAGCTCTCCCGGCCGGAGATCATCTTCCGGGAAGTGGACGGCGTGAAGATGGAGCCGATGGAGCGCGCTGAGGTTACCGTTGATGAGGCGTATCTCGGGAAGGTGATGGAACTTCTCGGAACCCGTCGCGGAGAGATTCTCAACGTCGAGCCCCGCCAGAACCAGATGCATATCCAGGTGAAGATTCCGACCCGTGCGTTGATCGGTCTGCATGGACGGATCCTGAGCGCCACGCGTGGAACAGCGGTCTTGAGCAGTGCTCTCGATGGAATGGCCGAGTACAAGGGAGAGATTCCGGATCGGCTGGCTGGCGTGATTATCCAGCAAGAAAATGGCGAGTCGGCGACCTATGCGCTTGATAATTTGAAGTCACGCGGAACCTTCTTCCTTCCTCCCGGGATCCCCGTTTACGAGGGGATGATTGTGGGCGAGCATGTTCACGAACGGGACATCATTGTGAACGTGGGTCGGAAGAAAAAATTGACGAATATGCGTTCTTCTACGGCGGATGCGATGATCGTTCTGGCCCAGCCGAAGATTCTCTCTCTGGAAGAGGCTCTGGAATACATCAAGGAAGACGAACTTGTGGAGGTCACCCCGAGGGTCATTCGTCTTCGAAAGAAGCTTCTCAAAGAGCATCAGCGAAAACGTGCCGAGCAGGGACAGCCCGCGCGGGCGTGATCGGGCTTCCTCTTATTCCGATAAAAACTCGGAGAGTGTCTTCCCGCTCTCCTTGAATTTCGTCTGGGTTTGTAGCGCAAAGGGGGTTCGTGCGGCTGCGAAGAAAGGTTCGAGCAGAGTTTCTTCTCCAAGCCCCCGCTCTTTCAGCCCTTCAATTGCGAGACCAGCCGCCCAGCAGTTCCACTCGCCGTAGCTCTTACCCTTTGGTCCCGCTTGGGACGAATCGAGACAAAAGGCAGCCTTATTCCAGGCATGTCGTTCTTCGGTAGACCAGGTGGTCACTTCCTCTAAGGCTTTTCTCCGGCTTGCTTTCGAGGTAAGGATTCCCGTCCAGAAAGCGACCGGCGCCATTTCGAATCCCATCGGAGTCCGGTCTGCTCCCCGGACCTCAACGAAGGTTTTGAGCCGGACATTCGTAAAGATCTGTCGCAGCGCTCCCTGTATATGGAGGTCACTAAGTTTGCCCTCCTTCTCGAGCTGGTTGAGCCGCTCTCCGAGAGTTCCGGTTGTCGCTTCCGGTTGACCCGAATCGTCCAATTGAAAGATTCCCGGAACGGTTTGAATGTAATCGATAAAGTTCGAAACGAGGTTGTTCTGTTGCGTCATCCCCTGGTCGATCAGGTTTCGGCACCGTTTTGAGTCGGTCTCTTCCCAGATCTCATATCGAAGGTTACGGTCTCCGGCACATTTCCCCTTCCAGAAGGGGCTGTTCGCGAAGAGGTAGGCGGCGACCGGTTGAAGCGCATCGGAAAGAAACAGGATCTCTTCGGCATCTTTCTCATCGACAATGTCGAAATTCATCTGGATGCTGGAACTGTTTCGCATCATCCATCTTCCGAGCGTTCCGACTTTCTCCAGATGGCGGTCCATCAGTTGGTATTTGGTCTGGTGAATGAGATCGATCTCTTCCGGCTCGTGGGTTGGGTCGATCCCGAGGTGAAGTGCTCGTAACCCTCTTTTCTGGGAAAGTTTGTCGAGACGGTCTTGGTGAACCTGAAAGGATTTTGCCATGTCACGCAGGTTGGCATGAGGAGGGCTCGCCCATTCCAGTTGCCCTCCCGGTTCGAGAGTATAGGTCTCCTCCTTTTTGCAGGAAAGAAGGATCTCTTCCAGAAGATCGGTAGCGGAATAATTGGGTCCTCGATTTACCGGGAGACGTTTGAGTTCTTCGGTATAGAGGAGGCACTCGATCTCAATTCCGACTCGTCGATTCTTTTCAGAGACGCTTCGTGAAAGGACATAGTCCGATATTTTTGCCCGTACGCTCATGCCGTTTATGGAGCCTCTTTCTCTTTGAAATCGAGCGCGGCTGAATTGATGCAATACCGCATCCCGGTCGGTCTGGGGCCATCATCAAAAAGATGGCCGAGATGGGCACCACATTTCTTACAAAGAACCTCCGTTCGAGCCATTCCAAGAGAGTCATCTTTTTGGAGCGTCAAATTTTCCTCCTCGTATGGATCCCAGAAGCTCGGCCAACCCGAGCCGGAGTCATATTTTGTATCGGAAGAAAAGAGCTCGTTTCCACAGGCGACACAGAGATAAGTTCCGACTTCTTTGTGATCATTATATTTCCCCGTAAAGGGACGTTCTGTTCCTTTCTGGCGGCAGACGTAGAACTGATCGGGAGTGAGTTTTTCTTTCCACTCATTATCGGATAGGCCCATAGGGTTCTCCTTATTATTCGAGTTTGTAGGGGTAGGGGCCGAGCACGCTCCTGCAAAGAGGAGGGGAATCAGAAAGAAAATTTTCAAATTCATTTTCATCTCCTCGACACATTATGGTTTCAAATTCCACGAAAGGCCAATTCAACTTTACGAAATGCAATCAATAATCATTTTTTTTGAAATATCTTTTTCAGAATAATTTCTTCTGTCTTATTGTTTTTCATTTTTATTTTCATATTATCAGAATTATGAAAGTAAAAACGCCGACGATTTTCCAGCAGTTGCGAATGGGGGACGAGCATGTGGAGAGGTTCCGTGCCCTGGCGCATCCAAACCGTCTGCGCGTTTTTTACTTCCTGGTCCTGGAGAGAGAGGGAATGACGGTGGGGGAGCTGCAAGCACGGGTTGGATTACCGTGGCCAACGCTCTCCCACCATCTGGACCATCTCCGCCGCGCCGGCCTTCTCGAACGAAGGCGCGATGCCCGTTTTATCAATTACCGGATTAATCGACGTGTGATCGCTGATCTGGTACGCATTCTCCGGCCTGCTTCCCGGTAATTCGGCACGTCTACTCTCTGCCTCTTTATCCTTGAGTTTTCGGTCCGTCTCCGGTAAAGTTCCGGGTCCTTGGGGGCGCGTGGCGGTAGTTTTGTACGAAAGGTCTGTACCCATGCGTCTCTTCACAATAGGGATCCTTTTCCTTATCACCCCTTTCTTCGCGACCTCTTCCCCAGAATCTATTTCTCTCACGCGGGGACCCTATCTTCAGATGGCGCAGCCGACCTCGATGGTGGTTGTCTGGAATACGAATGTATCCGCTGAGGGGACCCTCCGGTATGGGCGCTATCCCGGGCCAAATTGGGAGTTTCTACAAACGGCCCCTTCCAGCACCATTCATGCGATGACGCTGAAAAATCTCTCTCCCGATACTCGTTACTATTATGAAGTTCAGTCCGGGGGGACGGTACTCGCTTCCGGCTCCGATTATTCCTTTACGACCTACCCTCTCTCTGGAAGTGCGAAGCCCTTTCGCTTTGCTGCATTTGGAGACTCGGGGAACGGAAGCCAGAAACAGGCCGAAATGGTTTCGCAGATGAAAGCGCTGCGGCCTCAACCGGAACTCACCTTGGGTCTGGGAGATCTTGTCTACAGTAATGGAGAGTGGGAGAATTATGATCCACGGTACTTTGGCCCGAATGCCGATATCCTTCGCAGTCAGGTTCTCTGGCCCTCTATGGGGAACCATGATTCCTACACCGAGAACGGAGCTCCCTATTTAGCGAATTTCTATCTCCCGACTGATTCGGGGGCTCCCGGAGCGCCCTCCAATACGGAACTCTATTACTCTTTCGATTACGGAGAAGCTCACTTTGTCGCGATCGATAGCCAGATCTCCTCGAAGTCGATCGGGGGCCCGATGCATGACTGGTTGCGGGCAGATCTTGCCGATGCCGATGCACGGGGGATGCGGTGGAAGGTGATCTTTGCGCACCACCCTCCCTATACGTATGGCACGCACAATTCCGATTACGAGCTTGATCTCGTCTTTCTTCGACAGAATTTCACTCCACTCATGGATGAATTCAACGTCGATCTTTTTCTAGCAGGCCATTCTCACGTGTATGAACGTTCTTATCTTGTTCAGGATGATGCGATCCTTCAGACGCAAATGAATGAATACAGTAAAATAAATAACCCTGAGGGAACCATGTACATCGTGAGTGGTGCCGCTGCGAAGGACGGAAGCGGTTCTCTCAACCATCCTCTTATGTCTTTCTCCAAGGGGGATGTCATTGGGGCTTCTGTCTTTGATGTGACCCATGATGAAATCCGGGGCTATTTTCTCCAGCGGGATGGGCGGGCGATCGATCTATTCACGTTGCGTAAAGGAAAAGACGTTACTCCTCCAGCTGTCCGTGATATTTACGCTCCTTCCG
>CAYRLD010000238.1:2955-4513 GCA_964424925.1 uncultured Planctomycetales bacterium | reverse complement strand
AACCGAGAGTCAATTGACCGTCGCCTCCCATAGCGACTCGCCCCTTGTGCCGAACCGTAAGAATGGTCGTCATCTTCGTGGCGCATTGTAAAGAGACTCTGATTCCGTGTAAAGAACCCGGAAAGGGATCGCCGATAGGAGTTAGAGAGGGGAAGAATTGGAATGACAAGCGTACCAACCACAATCATCCAGCCACGATCTGGGTCTCTCCTGAGATCCATCCAGGAATTATGGGAATTCAGAGAATTGATCTGGGTTCTCGCCATCCGCAACATCAAAGTTCGCTATCGACAGGCCGTTTTAGGGGTCGCCTGGGCCGGAATCCAGCCCTTTGCCACCATGGTCATATTTACACTCTTTTTTGGAAAACTGGCTGGCTTAGAAACCAAGACAGGAAGTATTCCTTATCCGATATTCAGCTTTGCGGCCCTTGTACCTTGGTTTTTCTTTAGTACCGCAATGGCGCTTTCCGCAAACAGCCTTGTGGAAGCCCAGGCCATAATTACAAAAGTCTTTTTCCCACGCATCATCCTTCTTATCGTCCCCATCCTCTCCGGATTGGTCGATCTTGTGATCTCCCTTGGAATCCTCGTCGGAATGATGCTCTGGTTCGGGCTCTTTCCCACCCTTTCCTTTCTCGCCGTATTTCCCCTCATTGCCCTTACCTTTGTCACAATCTTTTCTTTTGGGCTCTGGACGTCGGCTCTCAATGCACACTACCGGGACCTCCGATATATTGTCCCTTTTGCATTGCAGACTGCGATGTTCCTCTCTCCCATCGTCTACCCAACAAACCTCATCAAGGATCAAGCATTAAAAACTTTCTACAGTATAAATCCTCTCGTCGGCATTATTGAGGGTTTCCGCTGGGCAATTCTCCCCAACACTACATTCCCAGCAGAACCCCTCCTCATCGCATGTATTACCGTAGGAGTTTGTCTGATCGGAGGACTCTTTTTCTTTCGAAGAATGGAAAGAACCTTCGTAGATGTAATTTGAGATGAACGATCCAATCATAAAAGTGGAAAACCTCGGGAAAAAGTACCAACTGGGTATGAAAAAGGGATTCTCTCTTCTGAGATCAATTTTCCTCCCAAAAGAAAAAGGGGAGGCTCAAGAGAAGAGCATTCTCTGGGCCTTAAAAGATATTTCCCTCGAAATCAACAAGGGAGACGTTGTCGGTCTGATTGGAAAAAATGGAAGTGGAAAGTCTACCCTGTTGAAACTCCTCTCCCGTATTACAGAACCGACACAAGGGAAAGCGACCATTCACGGCCGGGTACGAAGCCTCCTCGAAGTCGGCACAGGATTTCATCCGGAATTGAGTGGCCGGGAAAATATCTTTCTCAATGGGGCTTTTCTCGGGATGAAACGGGGAGAAGTCGAAGAGAAGTTTGATGAAATTGTCGAATTCGCCAATTTAGAAGAGTTCCTCGATACTCCCGTAAAACGATATTCGAGCGGCATGTATGTTCGCCTCGCTTTCGCTGTCGCGGCCCATCTCGAACCTGAGATACTCCTTATCGACGAAGTACTGGCGGTGGGCGATGTCGAGTTT
>CAYRLD010000238.1:0-2945 GCA_964424925.1 uncultured Planctomycetales bacterium | reverse complement strand
AGTTTCAGAAAAAATGTCTTACCAAGCTAGATGGGGTCAGGAAAGAAGGGCGCACGGTCGTCCTCGTCAGTCATAATATGGCCTCCATCCGCAGCCTCTGCAACAGGGTGATCGTTCTCGATTCAGGAAAAGTTACCTTTGACGGAGAAACAAAAAAGGGGATTGATCAATATCTAGGGGGGAATTTACAAGGGGGAGGGATCATAAAAAGAGCCGAGCTCGAAACGGCCGCAGAAAAGCTCCTTTTTGAACAAAGAGAATCTCTCCGATGTCATGAAGTGAAACTTCATAACCAAGAAGGCAATCCAATCACCTCTCTGTATTCGACAGAACAAGTCTATGTCTCCGTTATCTATGAATGCCTAGAAGATATTGACAATCTTCGCGTTACCGTCTCTCTCAAAGATGACCAGAATAATCCGGTCGTCGCTTCTCAAAATACGGACGACGCTTCGAATCAGGAGTTTCATCGAAGAGAAAAAGGAATCTACAAAAGCACCTGCACCCTGCCATCTGATTTCTTCAGCGAACACCGGTATTATCTCTCCGTTCACTTTTACCACGAGCGAGTTCAAAACCTTCTGTTAGAAAGAATCCTTCCCCTCGACATTCATTTCCAAGGGTACAACAACGAACAGGTGGCCAAGGCCGAGTGGGCCTGGCTCCGACCCAAATTAAAATGGACCACAAAGAAGGTCTGACTTTCCTTGTCCCAGACCGGAGAGCTCGTATCATACCCCCATGAAAGGGAAATTTATCGTCTTCGAGGGAATCGATGGCTGCGGAAAGAGCACGCAAGCAAAACGGCTGATCGCATCCCTAAAGAAATCGGGTAAGAAGGTTATTTCGATCCGTGAGCCGGGAGGAACCCCTGTCGGAGAGAAGATTCGAGATTTACTCCTTCACTCAAAGACCACAATTTCAGCAAAATCGGAACTCTTCCTATACATGGCAAGTCGAGCCCAGCTCGTGGAAGATGTCATCCGACCTTCTCTTGAATCTGGGAAAATCATTATCTGTGACCGGTACTACTACTCCACAGCGGCGTATCAGGGTGCCGCCGGGAAAACCGGAGTAAAAGAAGTCCTCTTCCTCGCAGAAAAGGTCGCCCGATTTCCCAAACCAGACCGAATTATTCTTCTGGACCTCCCGGCAAAATCAGCCATGAAACGGCTTACGGGCCCAAAAGATCGTATGGAAAAAAAAGGACTCGCCTACATGGAACGGGCACGCAACGCCTTCCTTCGAATTGCGAGGGAGACCCCTCGCCAGTTCTCTGTGCATCAAGGAAAAATGGATCCAGACACGTTGGAAGCCAATATAGGGACCGCCCTTTCACGACTCTTCCGATAAACCCACTTCCCCCTTGCACCCCTCTCGGTTTCCCGTATCATGACCTCCTCATGGCCACTACAAATTTCATAGGAAATGAAAAGACGATCAACCGGCTCAGCAACCTTGCGAAAAGCCGGAGAATCGCACATGCCTACCTTTTTTCTGGCCCCGAAGGGGTAGGGAAGAAACGGGCGGCGATTGAATTTGGTCGGACCCTTTTATGTGAAAAGAAAAAATCAGATCCGTGTGGCAAATGCCGATCCTGCGGGCAATCTGGCAAAGGCATTCATCCAGGTCTGAAAATCATAACCCGGGAAAAAGACCGAAAAGATATCCTGATCAGCCAAATTCGGGAACTTATCCGGGAACTCTCCTTCGTCGGGCAGGGAGAACGAATCATCATCATTGATGATGCGCACCGTATGAGTGAGGAGGCGATGAACGCCCTCCTAAAAACGCTTGAGGAAGCACCGGATCAGGTTCTGATGATCCTTGTCACCTCAAACCCTTCAGGCCTTCTCCCAACCATCCGATCCCGATGTCAGAGTGTCCTTTTCTTTCCTATTCCGGAAGAGAAGTTATACGCACTCCTGGATCTTCCAAAAAAGGAGGCGCACTTTGTTGCCTCCCTTTCGGAAGGGAGCGCAAGCCGAGCGATTGAATTAGGAGAAGGAATAGAAGAGTGGCAGGGGGAAGTCCGGGAAATATTAGAGAAAGTGGAAGCCGGGGATATTAATTCCGTCATTGAAAGTCTCTCGAAAATCAGAGATGTCTCCAGAACTCGAGACAAAGCGAAGAGAATCCTTCGAATTGCCGCCCTCTCCCTTCGGCAAGCTCTTCGAGAACATGCGGGAGCCCCCCTCCCCCACCTCCCCAAATCGACAAAACAGACGGAAATCGATGACCTCGCGAATCAACTGGAAATCCTGATTGATCATGAGAAAATGATCGACCGAAACGTAAACGTGTCCCTCGCCGTAGAAAATGCCCTCCTGAGGATCGAATGAGCAAATTCTATATCACAACGGCCATTGACTATCCGAATGCCAGCCCCCATATCGGTACGGCCTATGAAAAAATCGGAGCCGATGTACAGGCCCGCTGGAAACGGTTCCAGGGGTATGATGTTTTCTTCCTTATGGGAAATGATGAGAACAGTCAAAAAGTAGCTGAGCGGGCAGAAGAATTAGAACTGGAACCAAAGGTCTATTGCGACCAGATGGAAGAAAAGTTCCAGACCGCCTGGAAAAAGCTCTCCCTCACTCATGATCGATTTATCCGGACAACAGAGAGTGACCACCATCAAGGTGCACAGGAGATCTTCCAGAGACTTCGGGAAAAAGGGGATATCTACAAAGGAAAGTACGAAAGCTGGTACTGCGTAGGATGTGAAGCTCGAAAAACAGAAAAAGATATCGTGGATGGCAAATGCACGAACCATCCAGCAAGAAAACTAGAGTGGATAGAAGAGGAGAACTGGTTTTTTCGCCTTACCGCGTACCGGGACCGAGTTCTCGATTTAGTGAAGAACACAGATTTTGTGCTTCCCGTCACACGCCGCAATGAAGTAATTGGAGTTCTGGAAGACGGCCTGGAAGACATCAGTATTT
>CAYRLD010000237.1:0-4534 GCA_964424925.1 uncultured Planctomycetales bacterium | reverse complement strand
ATAGAATTTCTCTAAGTCCGCCGTCTCTTCCGGCCAACCAAGTGTCGCAAAGGGCCAGAGGGCGCTGGAAAACCAGGTATCGAGAACATCCGAATCCTGTCGCAAATCCTCCTTCCCACAAGCGGGACACGATTCAGGATCGATTACGGCGGAGGTAATCTCACCACATTCACAATACCAGACAGGAATTCGATGTCCCCACCAGAGTTGGCGGGATATACACCAATCTCGAATCGACTCCATCCAATCGAGATAAACCTTACTCCAACGTGCCGGATGAAAGGTTACATCCTCATCTTTGACCGCCGTAACCGCAGGAGCCGCCAGGTCCCCCATGCGGACGAACCACTGCTTCGAAAGATACGGCTCAATAATCGTAGAACAGCGGTAACAAATCCCCGCATGAGAATCGTAATCCTCAACTCGTTCCAAAAGCCCCTTCTCCTCCATCGCCTGAGCAATCTGCTTCCGACATTCAAAGCGATCGAGTCCTTGGAACGAAGCTGCATTTTCGTTCATGAGGCCGCCGTCATCCATGACCACTACGGTGGGCAATTTATGCCGACGTCCTAGTTCAAAGTCATTTGCATCATGGGCCGGGGTAATCTTTACCGCCCCCGTCCCAAATTCACGATCAACCGAATCATCCGCTACAATCGGGATCTCACGATCGACAAAAGGTAAAAGCACCGTTTTTCCAATGTAGTCACGGAACCGATCATCTTTGGGATGTACGGCAACCGCCGTATCGCCCAACATCGTTTCCGGACGGGTGGTCGCGACGAGAAGAGAACCCCCCTCCTTTACCGGATAACGAAGGACCCAGAGATGCCCCTTCTCTTCTTTCCGTTCGACCTCCAGGTCAGAAAGCGCTGTCTTACAGCGGACACACCAGTTGACGGTGTAGTTCCCCCGATAAATGAAGCCCTTCTTGAAGAGAGAGACGAAAATACAGCGAATGGCCCGAGAATACCCCTCATCCATGGTGAAGCGGGTTCGATCCCAATCGCAGCTACATCCAAGCCGACGAAGCTGATAAAGAATTCGGCTGCCGTATTCCTGCTTCCACTCCCAGACTTTTTCGAGGAAAGCTTCGCGCCCCATTTCTTGCCGTCGCTTCCCCTCTTTTTTGAGTTTCTTTTCGACGACGGTCTGTGTCGCAATTCCCGCGTGATCGGTCCCGGGAAGATAGAGCGCTTCATACCCCTGCATCCGCTTGGACCGGATCAGAATGTCCTGCAGAGTCGTATTTAGAGCATGCCCCATGTGGAGAGAACCGGTCACATTGGGGGGAGGGATCACAATCGTGAAAGGGGGCTTGGACGAATTGGGGTCGGCGCGGAAATATCCCCCATCCGACCACATTCCATAAATGCGGTCTTCGGCTTCTTTCGGATCAAATCGTGTTGGAAATTCCATGATAAAAAAACGCAGGTGGCCGCGGCTTCGGGCCACCTGCGCAAGATTCACATTATAAAGAGGGAAAAAGGAAAGTCAATATCACTCCTTTTTGCCTTCCCCTTCCGTCGTAACCGCCTCTTCCTTCTCCACCTTCTTTGGATCGAAGAAGAGAGCGTTCTCTTTGAGACGAACCACGATCTCTTTGCACTCGGAGAATTGCCCACGAAGAAGGCCCTCGGAAAGAGGATCTTCGACCAGACGTTCAATCGCACGTCGCAATGGCCGGGCACCGTAGTCCGGGTTATACCCCTCGTCGATCAGGTATTCGAGAGCGGCAGGGGTCAACTGGATCTTCACCCCTTTCTTCTCGATCCTCGCTTCGACACTCTTCATTTCGAGATGAATGATACTCTGCAGATCCTTCCTCGTAAGAGGACGGAACATGATGATATCATCGAGTCGGTTGAGGAACTCAGGTCGGAAGAACTTCTCAACTTCCTTCTCCATCAACTCTTTCATACCCTCATACGTCGAGTCGACCGAAACCTTCTTAAACCCGAGGGTCGTTTGATTCTTGAGCATGTCCGCCCCAATATTGGAGGTCATGATCAGAATCGTATTTCGGAAATCAACCTTTCGCCCAAACGAGTCGGTCAGATGACCTTCTTCCATGATCTGAAGAAGCATATTGAAGACATCCCCGTGCGCCTTTTCAATCTCATCGAAGAGAACCACCGCATAAGGCCGACGACGGATCTTTTCGGTTAACTGACCGCCTTCTTCATATCCGACGTATCCGGGAGGGGCCCCAATCAACCGGGAGACGTTATGCTTCTCCATGTATTCGCTCATGTCGATCATGATCAGCGATTCTTGATCGCCGAACATCGTCTTCGCAAGAGCCTTCGCCATGAGGGTCTTTCCGACCCCGGTAGGTCCGAGGAAAATGAAACTTCCAATCGGACGACGAGGATCTTTCAGACCTGCTCGAGATCGACGAATCGCACGGGCGACAGTAGTAACCGCCTGGTCCTGACTGACCACCATCCGGTGCAACTCGTCTTCGAGATGAAGAAGTCGTTCCGCCTCTTTCTTCTCAATACGAGTAAGCGGAATAGAGGTCATCATCGATACCGTCTGAGAAATCACTTCGGCATCGACCACCCCGTCAAATTCCTTATTCGATTCGCGCCATTCGGCAAGAACCTTCTCGCGTTGCCGCTTCATTTGAAGGGCCTTATCCCGAAGCTGCGCCGCCCGTTCAAATTCCTGCAAGCTGATCGCTTCATCTTTCTCTTTTTCAAGGCGACGGATATTCTCTTCCAGTTCTTTCACGTTCGGAGGAGAGACCATCGACTGGAGACGAACGCGAGCCCCCGCTTCATCCATCACGTCAATCGCCTTATCCGGAAGGAAGCGGCCCGTGATGTATCGACTCGAAAGATCGACACACGCCTCAAGGGCCTCATCCGTATAGCGAACACGATGGTGGGCTTCATACTTATCCCGAAGCCCCTTCATAATCTCGATCGAGGCTTCGCGGGCAGGAGGATCGACAACGATCGTCTGGAATCGGCGCTCCAGAGCTCCATCTTTCTCAATGTACTTGCGATACTCATCCATCGTTGTCGCACCCACACACTGAATCTCTCCACGGGAAAGTGCCGGTTTCAGAACGTTCGCGGCATCGATCGCCCCTTCCGCTCCCCCAGCACCAACCAGAGTGTGAAGCTCATCAATAAAGAGGATGATATTTTTAGCACGACGGACTTCGTTCATGACGGCTTTAATTCGTTCTTCAAACTGACCACGATATTTGGTTCCCGCCACCATCAAGGCAAGATCCAGAACAACAATACGTTTCTCTTTAAGAATCTCTGGAACATTGCTGTTGATAATGTCCTGAGCAAGACCTTCCACAATCGCGGTCTTTCCGACACCCGCTTCTCCCAGGAGAACCGGATTATTTTTGGTTCGACGGGAGAGAATCTGCATCACCCGCTCGATCTCTTTTCTCCGACCGATAACCGGGTCGAGTTTCAAATCGCCCGCCAATTCTGTCAGATCACGACCAAAAGCGTCCAGGGCAGGTGTTTTCGATTTCGACCCTTTCTGGCCACCAATCTTATCTTCCATGTCGGTCTGGGCATCTGCACCGAGAACCTCAAGAACCATATCCCGGACTTCGTCCAGTTTAAGTCCAAGATTCGTAAGAACCTGGGCCGCAATCCCCTCATTTTCCTTCAGAAGACCTAAAAGGAGATGCTCGGTTCCAATCACATCATGTCCCAGCTGTGTTGCCGCTTCTCCCGCCAATTCGATCACGCGCTTGGCACGAGGGGAAAAAGGCAACTGTCCCAGGGTAACGGTGGGACTTGTCGCCGGAGAAATCAGTCGCTCAATCTCTTGTCGGATTCGCTTCAGGTCCACATTCAGATTTTTGAGGACCTTCGCAGCAACCCCGCCCCCTTCCTGGATAATGCCAAGAAGAATGTGCTCGGTTCCGATAAATTCGCTATTGAGGCGCTGGGCCTCCTGACGGGCGAGGCTCATCACTTTACGAGCTCGTTCCGTAAACTTTTCAAACATATTGGTTCTCCATGAAGATGTAGACGCAGGAAACACTATACCAGAAAGAGTCTCCAGGGTACCAGAAAACAGAAAATACTCCCGGAGCAGAATCGGTATGATTTTTCGAGGCCCTTTACAGGAATAAGTTTGAGGTGAACCTGTTATCTCCAACGACGTTGATATTCCTGATGCGTATGATAAAGTGATCAAGACATGAACACAGAAATGGCAAACCCCTTTCGAGGCGATGGGCCCCGAAAACCTCCTCCCGGAAGCGGAAAGGAATGGAACAAGATTGGGTTTCTGATCCTTCTCCTCCTCCTGGCCGTTGCGGTGATGATCGGGATTCAATTCTCAAAACCCAAGAATCCGATCGAGGGCAACCAGAACAAGACCGTTCAGTTCGAACAATTGGAGAATACCCCCGCCCAGGAGCCTCCATCCTCCCCGGAACTTGAAGTGCTCGAACAGTCGGCAAAGGATTCCCTCCCGACCCTGATCGACAATCGAGAAAAAATCGATAAAAGCGGCGAAGGATTCCTAAAACATCTCTATCTTTTCC
>CAYRLD010000236.1:0-4552 GCA_964424925.1 uncultured Planctomycetales bacterium | reverse complement strand
ATGAGGGTGAATTTCATCTGCGGCTCCTATTCGGTTAATAAGGGGTTGGTTCGTTCGGTTGCGAGCAGTATAGCGCTTACAATTTCCCTGGCTACCTTTTAGGTGTTTCCGTGAGAGGTTTGATTTTCCTTCATCCACCATCGGAAGAGGTCCTCGGGAACCGTTTCTTTGGGAATTTGTTTGTAATACTCGTCCCCAAATTCCCGTTTCGTTTTTGCCGAATGAACCGTCACACTCTTTCCATCCCAGTACCCGTATTGAGGGCTTTTGCCGGTCCAGGACCCGACGTTTACATACGTACCCTCCGGAGTGGAAACCACCCCGGGTATATGGGAATGGCCGGAGATGACTCTTTCATACGGCTTTCCGAGAACCTTTTCGCAGGTGAGTCGAAACTGATCGTTCGGGTCACCAAGTACAGTCCGTGCCCAGAAATTGAGTTGTCGGTCAATGTTCCTCGCGGACCGCTCCTGCCCGAGGCGGCGATGAATGCGGGACTTCGCCTGAAGGATTCGGTTGTAGTACATCCCGAGCGTAACGAAAGTTCGATTCGGCCAGGAATTATTATATTCGAGGGGGAGATTGAGACGTCGCCCTGTGAGGCGCTCCCCAAACGAGTGAAGGTACGTTTTGAACTTTGCGCAATTGAGCGCCGGATTTCGCATTAAGTCGAGCTGGTGTCCGTGCCAGATAAGAGTCTTGTCTCCAAAAATCACCCGTTCACAACGGACGGAGCCGGGGAAGAGGGATTCGTAGTCGACGTTCCAGTCATGGTTGCCGCGGATAAAGATCACCTTGTGTGTCTGGCAAAGCCGGGTGATCGTATTCACCGCCCGGTTGTGAGCCGCCTGAACACTCGTGACCGTCCATGCTTGCGGGAGGTCGATACAGTCACCGAGGAAAACAATATTCGTGTCCGGAGTAAGCCGGGTCTCAAGAAGTTGGAGGAAGAGTTCGTCATGAGTGCGGAAGAGGTCCGAATGGCTGCCGTCCCCGAAGTGTATATCGGAGAAGAAGAGGGCGGGGTTTTCATCGCCGAGCGTTACCGTATGATTCTGGAGCCTCTCTTCGCTCAGGCTCTGGTCGATGGCCTGAGAGACGTTACCCATGAATCCCATACCCCGGCATGAATTCCTCCCCGGTCCCTGTGCTGTCCGCACATCAGTATACCCCGAAAACAGAGGGTATGCGGGGGGAATATTCAAGGGGAAGCGCTCAGGATTAATAGGAGAATAATCTTTAGAAAAATAGTGCATTTTATTTGGTTGTTAACCATAAATGATGTATTATTTTGTTCGAAAGGTTGGTAGCGAGGGATCCGCGGTAAAAGACGAATCACACGTTCTGGTTTCCCGTGCGGTCGTCAAAGTCTAGGGAGGTATTTATGGGACGATTACTGATATCTTTTTTTGGCTTATTTCTTCTGGGAGGTGGCTGTTCCGGGGAGGGCGGATCCAACACGACTTCAAACGTTCATTATTCAGTAACAACGGACATCGTAGATAGTCAGCCGGTTCAACTCTCAAATGGGGCGTGGTGGGGGGTGAACAAAAACAAAATTGTTCGGACAGAGTCAAAACTCTTCACAATGACTATTCCCGTGATGAGTCCTCCGTACGACATTACCCTCCTTGAAAATGATTTGAGTGGGAACCAGTGGGTGCAAGGGGTTTCCATTCACGCTTCCCGGGCTCCCGACCTCCTGATAGATAGCCAAGGGGTTGTTCATATCATCGCTTTTGAACCGTTCGCCTCTGATGAATATGACGGGAAGTATGTTCACTATAAAATGAGTAATCCCAATACTATAACCGGAGGATATTCCAAATCGGATGCCGGGACTTTCAGTTCCTATGATCCGGCAACCTCTACTCCATTCACCTATGGCTCGATCTACGGGTCGGCGGCCATTGATGCCAACGACAATATATATATCGTTTACAACAGTTCCATCTCCCGATTTGACAGCCCCGGACATTGTGCAGGGGGGAGTGATGCCCCCGGACCTCATTCGCTCACTCTGAGAATCTTCGATGGTACCTCATGGAATACGGAACTGGTTTCCGACTCTTTGCCTGTGAGGGTGGGGTACCCCAAAGCGGTTATTTCGGATCATTCCATTCATATCGCGGCGGATGAAGATGAGTTTCGATCTGAATTAAACAACGACCATAGCCCGAATGCCGCTTCGGGAAGCCCGTATTGTGACTTTCCTTTTGTGTTCGGGAAAATCTTTCATTTCAGCCGGTCCCTGTCGGGGGGAAGTTGGGCTCAAACTGAGGCTCTCGACCTTCATCCCGGCCGAACTGTTCAGGAAGTGTATGACGAAAATATGAGGCTCCAGGATATTGCGGTGGCCAATGGGACCGTTTACCTTCTCTATGAAAGATCTGACCTGGGGTTGGCTCATGTTCTCGGATATCCCTATCTTGTTAATTATTATTTCAAAACTTCCGTGGAGGGGTCGGGAGTCTGGTCGACTGAAGAGCGCCTCAGCAGTAACATTCAGGCCCCCTACGGCTATGTCGTTCCCTATGCAAAGTTGTTTGTTGCTTCGAGTGGAAATCCCTATGCGTTCTTCTCCGGAATTGATGTGGGGAATACGCTCCAGTCGGGGGCGACCGATGCGTATTTTGTTTTGAAAAATCTAAATAGTGGGGCGGCACAACGACAGGCCAATTCTGTCAGTTCTATTTATGAGGCTTTTTCGTATGAGCCCTTTCTTATCAATACCCAATCCGGGGGTGGATATTCGGATTCGGCCCTTCAGCATGTAACGATTTATCCGACAAACAGCATGGCCACCGAACAGCGGCCCCAGCTTTTGACGTTGGACTATTCCGGGTTTTAATTGGCCTTCGATGCTATAAAATCTGGGAAACCGATTTGGGAAAAGGGCTTACTATTTAATTTTTCACAAAGAAATTCTCCCTGGTGCTATCATATATATGGGAAGGCAATGATGCGGAACAGGAAGGCTGTTTTTGGAGGACTCGGATGAAAAAAATTGCAATCGCCTGCGGACTGGCTGTCGTTCTGGCGGCCATCGGACTCGGGGCCTATCTGATGACGCGGACATACGAGATTCGCATGACAGAATCAGATATTCAGGGATCTTTGGAGAAGGCTCTTCCCTTTGAGAAAACTTATTTTATCGTTGCGACCGTCAAGTTTGATGAACCGCGCGTGAAGCTTCAACAAGGGAGCGATCGTATCGGATTCGGGATCAGGGTTGGGTTGGGGCTCAAGCTTAAGGAAAAGGTCGCGTCCTTTGAGGGAACGGTGGACGCTTCCTCAGGAATCGAGTACCGGGCGGAAGAGAGTGCCTTTTACCTCATCGACCCCCTCCTGGAGGACCTGAAGATCGACGGTGTGCCGAAAAAGTATCTCCCCGTGGTGAAGAAGGCGGTCCAGAAAGGGGTCTCAACGTATCTCCAGAGTCGCCCCGCATACACGTTAAAGGCAACCGATGTGAAGAAAGCGGCCGCGAAACTTCTTCTCCAGGATCTTCGGATTGAGGATGGCGAAATGGTCATCGTTTTGGGATTGTCGTAGACAAAAAGCCTTTTCAGGGGAAGGCGCGTTGCCTCCCCCAACAGAGATATCCGGGAATCATATTTATGGCGGCCAGAGGAATCCCCGGAATTTTGTGGTAATCAGTGACCAGGGAGGATTGAGATGTCGGAAGAATCAGCGAAAGCGTTTTTGGAACGACTCAAAAGTGATGAGGTTCTTCGCAAAGAAGCTCTCGAATCCGGATCGGCGGAAAAACTCAATGAAATCATTACGAGGGAAGGGTACGAATTTACCAACGCCGAATGGGTGGCCCTTCACAAGGGGTCATCTGCCGACAGTAAGGATGGTTCGGATTCGATCCTTCCCTCCCTTGTCGGGGGGGCTGTGGAGGGGACTCTGGAAGTGGGTGTCGTCATCCTCGGAGCGATCGCAGCGATCCTGACTCCCTTTGAATAGCGGAATCGGAAAGCGTTTTCGACTTATCTATCGAGCCCGCTTGAAGTCGGAGTGGTGAAGCCGGAAGTGGTACCGGGGGGCGGAATTGAACCGCCAACCTACGGCTTATGAAGTCGTCAGGCGCTTTTTGAGGCCGGATGGCTGAAGGCATTTAGCAGAGCAATAAAGTCCGTTTAACGGCTCCAACCGAAGGGTTGGGGCCGTTTCTTATTCAACCTACGGTTCGGTTGCTTGGGCAGGGAAGGGCATCGGAAGCCTCACGTGGGCGGTAGTTTGCAAGCTATTTGCAAGCAGGAAAAGGCATGGTTTGTCGACCGAGTTGGCCCATATATGGCACCAGGATTTGGAGGGGTTACGGGGCTTTCCAAACTGCCCCTTTTTTACCCCATTCATTCAATTCGAGAGTCGAAGAACCATCATGAACCCCGCTGAACGAGAAGAGTTCGTAGCCTCTCTGATCATAAATCCCAAAACTTTCCACTTCCTCATGCGCGCTCAACCGGATCCGTTCCGGTACCTCCTCCGACTCTCCGGTATACATTTGCAAAGAGGCGGATTGACCTATGTCTTGCGTGCTCAA
>CAYRLD010000235.1:0-4552 GCA_964424925.1 uncultured Planctomycetales bacterium | reverse complement strand
CTTTCCAATCCCGATTCCCCGAATGGCCAAAGATAAAACGCATCTTCGGGAAACTCTTCAGGGGCTCGATATACCCCTTCATGGCGGAATATTTCCACGAGTCTTTCGGCCCCACAGACGCCCGACCCGAATGCCAGATCACGGGGAGATCGAGTTCCTCGCAAAGAGCATAGATCTTCATCGCGGCGGTATCGTTGGGGTAAAAGCTCTGGGCAGAGGGGTGAAGTTTGACGCCCCGAATGCCGTACTTTCTCTTCTGTAAACGAAGTTTCTTCTCCGCATTCTTGTCGCGCGGATGGACGGCACCCCAAAGAATCAGGCGATCCTGGGCCCCCGCCTTCTGAATCCCTTCGTACCATTCCCGTGTCAGGTCTTCGTTTTTGGTCAACTGGGGAGCCAGGGAGAGGATCCACGACTTCTCGACCCCCGTTCGATTCATCTCATCGAGGAGATTCGGGATCGTATGGGTCTTCCCCACTTCGCTGCCGGAGGTAAGCGTCTTGCGGAACTCTTTCTCCATCTTTTCCAAAACAGCCGGCGTCGCATTCTTGTTTACATATATATTGAGATCGAGCGGCGCGACCGGCTCGACATTGTCAAAATCGAACCAATAGTGCGTCTTCGGAGTCTTCGCCAAGAGATCGATTTTCGGAGCCATCAAGACGGCGATACCGAGGTGGGTATGAACATCGATCGCCCCAGGAACATTTTTCTCAGTCAAGCGGAGTTTTCCGTCCGCATCCAGTTCAAAATAGGGTAGTTCGGCCAACCCTTTGAACCCTTGCACTCTCGTCGGGATCGTCGGACCACAACTCAAGAGAGAGGGGCCGAGAGCCGCAATAGCGGCGGCTCCCTTTAGAAAAGAGCGTCGATCAAGTCCGTCGATAAAATCCATATTTTCCTGCATAGACGCCTCCGAAGTCAGAATGAGCGGGTTGTTATACCGCGGACGTCGAATGAATGCAAAGCTTGACTCGCCCCCCCATGGCAGCCTACGATCTCGCGCCGATGTGGAAAAGACGGTTAATTCAGCGCCTTCTTCGATTCCGATACCTCTCCTTCTTTCTGGTACTCGGAATCACCGTTTTCGCGACCACCCAAGCCTTCCCCCTCACCTTTCTCAGCTCGATTGAAGCGTGGTTCCTCGAAGGGGATCCGAGCCTGGATGTCTATCAGGAATTTCTCAAACGATTCCAATCGGATGAGATTATCGTGGTCGGGGTTTTCTCGGAAGAGGAAGACCAGGAGAAAGACCTCTTCACCGAAAAAGGGATCGCGGCGATTCGGAAAATTGAAGAGCGGGTGTCCAAAGTGGATCACATTCGGGATGTTCGCTCCATCATTCGAATGAAGGTCCTCGAAAAGACCGATATCCCCTTTGTCGGAACCACCGTCGTACCGGCCCCCCTCTTCCAGGAAACGCTCTCTCCCGAAGAATTACGAAATCGAATCGAGAGTTACCCACTCGTCTGGGGAACGTACGTTTCTGATACGGGACGAGCGACCGCGATCATCCTCGAACTCTCTAAAGACATCAGCGACCTGACCGAGATGTCGGCCCTTGTAGAGACTCTTCGTGCCATCGCAACCGAAGAGAGCAAAGACGGGATTCGAGTGCGCCTTGCCGGGATGCCTCTCTTAGACGCCGCCTTCTTTAGCTACAGCCAAGGCGATTTCATGCTTCTGGGTCCCGCCATGGCGGCCATGGTGGTGCTCATCACCTTCATCGTTTTCCGCAGATTTGCGGCCGCCTTAATCCCTTTATTTATTGTTGTGCAGACCTGCATATGGACCTTTGGCCTAATGGGGATTCTGGGGATCCCTCTCAACGTCGTCTCCTCCGCTCTGGTATCGGTCATCATGGCGATCGGGGTCGCCGATTCGATCCATATTTTGAGTAACTACGACCAGGAGAGGCGCAAAGGCCGGTCGACAAAAGAAGCGATCGAAAACTGCATGACACATCTCTTCGTCCCGTGTCTCTTTACTTCCCTGACAACCGCCGCGGGCTTTCTCTCTCTGATGGCGACCGATCTTGGTCCCGTCCGGGAGTTCGGGTGGCTCTCTTCGGTCGCGGTTATGATCGCTTTCCTTCTGACCTTCACTTTCATCCCGGTCCTTCTCCCCCTGATTCGTCCTTCTGGGAAAGAAGAAGCGGAGAAAGATCTCCTCAATCGACTCCTCGTTCGCTGGGCGACCCCTTCTCCACGAAAACAGAAGATCATCATTATTGTTTCCGTCATTTTTGTAAGCCTTGCTATCTGGAGAATCACCAAGCTCGATCCAGGGCCCAATCCGGTCAACTATTTCCCCAAAACCGATATCCTTCGACAGGATATGGAGGCGATCGATAAATCCCTCTCCGGAAGCACCTTTTTCGAATTAGTGATTAAAACCCCGGAAGGAGATCTCGCCGAGCCGGCGGTTCTTCAAAAGCTCGATGAACTTGCCCAATGGATCGAAGGAGAGACCAAGAACACGCCCGGAGTGACCGGCGTCTTCTCTGTTATCAGCCTGATTAAAGAGGTCGAACGGATCAAGGGGGGCGGGGGAGCGGAAGCGGCCGTACTTCCAAAAACGCGCAAAGAGATCGAACAGATCTACAACCACTTCCGAAAGAGTCCGGAAGGAAAAAGAATCCTCCACTCGCTTCTGCAATCAAATGAGTCGGTTGGGCGAATGACCGTACGGGTGCAATTATCCGAAACACGGGTTCTCATGAACTGGGTGCCCCGCCTCCGAAAGAAAGTGGACGAAGAATACAATCAAGAAGGAATACAGATCGAGGCGACCGGATATGTAAAATTGATATCCGATATGTCGGGCTATCTCATCCGCGCCCAGATGCGAAGCTTCGGAATCGCATTCGTTCTCATTGCAATCCTCATGTTCCTTATCCTTCGGAACATCCGACTCGGACTCTTCGCTATCATTCCCAACCTCGTTCCGATCATCCTCGGAATGGGGCTCATGCAGGTGATCGGAATCGATCTCAACCTCGGAACGGTGATGGTCGGCAGTATTGCCCTCGGTCTCGTCGTGGACGACGCGGTCCATTTCCTCGTTCGAATGAAACAACATACAAAAACGAGCAGCACCATTGAGGAAGCGGTAACGCATACGGTAAAAGAAACGGGTCATGCCATCCTCGTCACAAGCATAGCCCTCGCATGCGGCTTCGCGATGCTCTGTATCGGATCTTTCGCCCCGAGCATCAATTTCGGGATCGTGGCTGCCGAAACGGTCATTTTCGCGGTCGTAGCCGATCTCGTTCTCCTGCCGGCGGCACTCCTATTCATTCGCCCGAAGATCTGAAAATCGGGGAATAAATAAGACCCCTTGTCCGTCTTAAGGGCCTCTGTTTTCAGATTCAAAAAACGGTATAATCCGTCCCCTCATGAACAACGACGTGACTCAAAAGAAAATTTTCCAGCGATGGTATCCTCTCGCGGCAAGCTGGCTCCTCATGGCGATTGAACTGCCCATGGTGAGCGCTTTTGTCGCGCGTATGGAGAATCCTGAGATTAACCTCGCGGCATACGGGGGATTAATCTTCCCACTCGCCCTTTTGATTGAATCCCCCATCATTATGCTTCTCGCCGCTTCAACGGCGCTCTGTAAAGATTGGACGTCGTACCTCAAAGTCCGCCGATTTATGCTCGTAACGGGAGGGCTTCTTACCGTCCTGCACATTCTCGTCGCTTTTACCCCACTCTATTACGTAGTCGTCCGGACTATTATCGGGATTCCTGAGCCGGTACTCGAACCGGCCCGGATCGGATTGATGATCATGACCCCCTGGACCATGGCCATTGCCTATCGACGGTTCCAACAAGGGGTTCTGATTCGATTTAACCGCTCTGGGGTGGTGGGGAAAGGAACGATGATTCGCCTTGTCACCTTAACCTCTTTCCTCGTTCTTGGATTTTTCTTCACCGCACAACCCGGAATCATCATCGGATCCTTCGCCGTAGCGATGGCGGTCACGAGTGAGGCGATTTTTGTCGGGATCTCTGTTCAATCGACCCACCGGGGTCCGCTGCGAGAAGCGGCTACGATCACTCCCGCCTTGACCTGGACGGGGTTCACGAAGTTTTATACTCCCTTGGCACTCACTTCGTTCATGAGCCTTCTCATCTTACCGCTCGGAAGTGCTGCTTTGAGCCGCATGCCGATGGCGATCGAATCGCTCGCTGTTTGGCCGGTCGTCTCGGGGCTTCTCTTTCTTCTGCGCAGTAGTGGAATCGCCTACCAAGAAGTTGTCGTGGCGATGCTCGATGAACCACAAGGGTACCCGAAGCTTAAACGGTTTACCTGGGGATTGTCTGGCGGATTAACGGCGGTGTTGCTTCTCGTTGCCGCGACCCCTCTTGCTCCCTTCTGGTTTCAGGATATCTCGGGACTCACGGCCGATCTCATTCCTTTGGCCAAGACAAGTCTCTGGATCGGGGTTCTCTTTCCCGCCCTCACCGTTTTCGTTCACTGGTACCAGGGAATTCTCATGAACCGTCACCGAACCCGGGGTGTGACAGAGGCGACCGGAATCTTGATG
>CAYRLD010000234.1:0-4588 GCA_964424925.1 uncultured Planctomycetales bacterium | reverse complement strand
GATGCCCAAACCGGTTTTATCACCACCGTCGCCGGGGATGGGACGAACGCTTTTAGTGGAGACGAAGGGGACGCTTCCCTCGCTCAACTAAACGGCCCCGTAGGAGTAGAAATGGATGCCAACGGAAACCTCCTGATCTCTGAATATGGGAATGACCGAATTCGGCACATCAACCTAACGACCAATATCATCACCACACTGGTGGGAAATGGAATGGAAGGCTTCAGCGGAGACAACGGAGATCCTCTCGAAGCACAAATCAACGACCCACTCGGCATCGCGGTCGATCCGTTTGGAAATCTTTTCATCTCGGATAGGGGGAACTACCGGGTAAGAAAAGTCACTCCCTAGCCACAAAGAAAGGGCCGGGACCCGGTTGCTGTCCTCAAACAGAACCGGGGGTCCCGGTCGTGGCCGGGCCTATTCCGAACCGGATTCTGGCTGTACCCAGAACCGGGAATCGTCGTCTCTCTCTCCAGGGCCGGGCCGTCCACGTGGTTGCTGGTGGAGGATCGAACGGATCCACTTCACCTTTTCATCCGCTTCTAATGTAGAGTAGGAACTTCCTTTTTTCAGTCCTTCCAACTGCTCCCAGGCAAAACGACCCTCCTGGAAGGAAATCCATTCGTGGCTACAAGGGGCGGGATCGGCCCGATCCACCAACTCAGTATAAGGTCCCGGCTCGATCTGGTGGGAGAGAACCACCGTTTGACCGAGGTGTACGGTATGAAGTGTGCGGGTACACTCTGCACAAAAATAATCGATTCGTTGGACCGAACCGGCCCAGAGAATAAACAGAAGAGGTCCAATACTCAGAATCGCTACGACCGCAAAGGCGGCCAGACTGAATACCCGCTCCTTCTTGGTGGGAACGCTCTGGGAAGGAGAGAAACTATTTTTCTTACCGGAAGGGGGTAGCGAAGAGGCAGCGATCATATATTGCCGCTCGTCAGCAACCTCCTCCGCAACCAACTCTCCCATCAGGATAGATCGACGGAGGCCCTTCTCAGAAATCCCGGTCAGACGAGCAGCCTCTCGAAGCGAATACGATTTTTCCATCCACCACCTTCACAAACAAGAATACCCGACTCGGGGAGGCAGGGTCAAATCGAAGAAATTTTTTGGCGAAATTACTTCATATTTTCGCGTGACCAGAGGAACGGTTTGTATTTCCAATCCCGAAACATCTCTGCCTGGTCACTGTAATGAGGCGAAGAAGATTTTTCACTCTGACCCGGTGCCGCAAGAGTTCTCACTCTAGGCCCCTCTGGAAGAAGTTCTGCGGTCATTTGATAGGTTCCGCGCCCCTTCTTACTCGGAATCTTGCCAATTTTCTTCCCGAAATTCATCACCGGAGCCTTCCAAGCGAGTTTTTCGAGCCCCGGCTTGAGCACCTCCCGTAACGCTTCGAGAGAGAGCTCTTTCAGGTTCCGCCCCTGCAAAAAGTCTGATTTTAAGCGGACCGAAGGCTCTTTTCCTTCAAATATATAAAGGAGGGGAGAGACAAGCACCTTGTAGACATCCTTCGAGCGCAGGAAGATCCCGGGGATATCCTTCGAGAAGATCTTCCGGGCGATCGTCTCCACCCATCGCTCCATGATTTCCGGCCGCGGGTCCCCTTCCCGGTCCATATGGTCCCACTCTTTCAGAAGCCGGACCACTTCCTGAATCTGCTCATCTTCGACCCCTTCGGTCGCTTCGAGAAGATACCCTTTGAAATAGTCCGCGAGGAAGTTGTGGTACGCTGTTCGATAGGCGATCGCCTCGAACTCATCAAACGTGAGTTTCTCTTTCCCATCGAGATCCTCGATCATCTTCTTCCCCCAGAAGACTTTCCCGAACCCGGTCGGATTCCACTCCCGGGCGGGCTTATTGTTCCAGTTGGCAAAGAATCCGCGCTCTGGATTTACTTCCTGAGGCCATTCGCTCACCGGAAGAATCCCCTCCCAATCCATCGAGCCGTCTCCGGGTTGAGGGAAGCGAGGATCGTGATCTTTCTGCCTTTTCGGATGCAGCCCGCAATACCAGAACCCGATATTCCCTTCCTTGTCAGCCACAAAGAAGTTATGGCTCGTCACAATATTGGGAATCGCCGCTTCAAACTCTTTCAGGTTCCTCGCTAGATTGAAATTCATCAACGCATCGATCGTGCGCCACTCTTGCTTCCAGAAAGAAAAGCGCAACGTGTACGCCCGCTTCTTTTTGAGGTTTGGCTTTCCGACCAGCGGTCCGTGCAGAGAACGATAGACGGTATACGATTCCGTCTCTTCTCCACGTACCGGGATCGACATATCGATCTTGATGAAATCATGCCATTCATCCTTGTAGAGGTATTGCCCTTCGTCGTTGAGCGTCAGCACAAAGACATCGACGAGATCTCCTACCCCCGACGTGGTCGTCCAGGCGATATTCTCATTGAACCCGATCATGATTCCGGGAAGACCAGGAAAACTCATCCCTCCCGCATTCAGTCCGGGAGCAACAATATGAATCTCGTTGCAGATGCTCGGCGTACGGAAACCCATCATCGGCCCTCCGTAGAGCATCGCCCGCCCGGAAGCGGATTTCTCCGGAGAGATAACCCACGCATTGGAACCAAAGTAGGTGGGAACTCCGAGATCGGAACGAAACGCGCGAACCTCCGCCAACTCTTTTTGATGAGCGTCGAATCCTTCCCAGCCATCCGGAAGAGGCTTCTTGAACCGGGGAAGAGATCCCCCCTCTTCGGAGGAATGTGCTTTCTGCAGATGATCGTGAACGGTCGTCGGCGCCCAGTCATCCCTATGGCGAATCATGTCATCGAGAATATTCATCGCCTTCTCTTCGCCATGCATCCGGACAAAGGTCGAATAGATCTGCTGCATCTCTAGTTCGACATTTCCCGCCTCCCCGAACCGGCGAGACATCAGGATTCCGATCGCAAGGCAATCGGTTTTCGACCAGGCTCGTGCGGTCGATTTCGAATCTTTTAGGAATGCGTTTATCCCGTCCCGATACGCTTCGAGAATACCGGTCACCTTCTCATCGAGATGGGAGACCATCTCTTTTCTTTCCGCTTCGGTATAGCCGTACTTGCGGGCATCCCGATCCGCCTTAACCCCCTTCTTTCCGAAGAGTTCTGCCGTTTCGCCTTTGGCCGACCGACGATACTTCTCCATCTGCGTCCACCGATCCTGAGCTTCCGTATACCCTTGCACCCAAAAGGCTCCGCGCATTGTCTTTGCGTAAATATGGGGGATCCCGTACGAGTCGCGATAGACTTCCACCGTCTCTTCGCCAACCTGTACCTTGGACCATCCATCTTCTTGTGGCGCACCAAAAAGCAATAAGATCAGGGCAAGTTTCATCGGTTTCTCCTGTTCTGCATATAGGTTTCCAGGATGACCTGCGCGGCCACCGTATTGATATGTTCTCTTTTCTTCTTATGTCCCAGTTCTACCCCACGTAGCCGGTCTTCCGCCTCCGCCGAGGAGAGTCGCTCATCCCAGGTCACGATCGGCACCGAGACAAACGCCTTTAGTTCTTCGACAAAGTCGAGTACCCGTTGGGCAGCGGGACCGATCGAATCATCCATATTGATCGGCAATCCAACAATGATCTCTTCCGCTTCCTGCTCGAGGGCGAGTTCGGCGAGTCGAGCCGCATCGTTTCCATCGTCCTGCCACTTGTAAATAGGAAGAGCGAGAGCAATCTGTTCGGCCGGATCAGAGACGGCCAAGCCGACACGCTTCTTCCCGTAATCGATCGTGAAAATCTTCACAAGACCCGGTCGAGCTTCCGTTCGCGAAGTTTTTCAATCAGCTTTTTCAATCCTTCGGACTCTTCCTTCGGAACGATTAGAGTGGCGTCTGGCGTATGAACCACCACAAGCCCTTTCACGCCGAGAGTTGCGACCAAATGATCGTCGGTCGAGACCACAAGAGAGTCTTCCGTATCGATACACTCTACGAGCCCTTCGGTTTCGCTCGGACGACGAGCCGCGGCCGCTTTCCAAGAGCCGACATCGTCCCAGTCGAAGTCCGCTTCGATCATGACCACTTTGTCGGCCTTCTCCATCACCCCGTAATCGATCGAGATCTTCTCCATCTTCGTAAATTCATCGAGATAGGTATTCGCGAAGCGGTCTGTCCCGAAGGTGTCTGCAATTGTATTGAGACCTTTGAAGTGATCCGGAAGGTGTGTTTCGATCTCTCCGAGAATCGTCTTCGCCTTCCAGACAAAGATTCCGCTGTTCCAGTAGTGCTTTCCGGAAGAGACAAATGTCTCGGCCGTTGCACGGTCTGGCTTCTCACAGAAGCGGGCGACACGATCCGCTTCTCCCCTCTCCAGATACCCGTAGCCGGTCGCCGGATAGCGGGGGGGAACGCCGAAGGTGACGAGGGCATCTGACTGCGCCTGTTCATATCCCCCACGAAGCGCATCGTGGAATTTCTCTTTTTCGCCCACAAAGTGGTCCGCCGGCAGAATGCAAAAGGTCGAGCCGGGATGACGCCACTCCATATAGGCGGCAGAGAAGCCGACACACGGGGCGGTATCCCGACCGATCGGTTCTTCAAGAACATTCTCAGCCGGAAGCATCGGGAGAGAC
>CAYRLD010000233.1:0-4590 GCA_964424925.1 uncultured Planctomycetales bacterium | reverse complement strand
AAGTGGAAGAAGCTCTCGGGAAACCTTTAAAAGATGCGAACGTTCTCCTCCTCGGGCTCTCTTACAAAAAAGATATCGATGACCCCCGAGAATCCCCATCTTTCAAGATCCTGGAGAGATTGCTTGGGAAAGGAGCCCATGTCGTCTTTCACGATCCGTTCTATAAACACTTCCCCACCATGAGACACTACCGACACCTGGAAGTGGCTCCCGTAGACTTGACGGAAGAAGAGATTAAAAAAGCCGACGTGGTAGTACTGGCGACAGATCACTCATCTTTCGATTACGACTGGATTGCGAAACACGCAAACAAAATCGTCGATACCCGAAATGCCTTTGATGGGGTCGAAGGAAAGGTCACAAAGGCGTAATCGAACATTCCCTCAAGGCTTTTGCCCTAAAATTGTGAAACTCGGGGAAAGGGGAATACTCAAGGGGTGAAACAGACGAAACATCCCCGATACGAAACGGGCAAAACGACTCGTTGTTCCGTAGTGAGTACGAATAAACCGTGCTTTGAGTCCCGTATCACGAACCATTTTGAGGAGCCCCGTTGGAGAGAACTCCTTGTCCCCAAACGCATCATATCGGGGATCAATGACATCGAACCCTTCGATCGGCGCAACAGCCTGACCCGGCTTCCATTCCTGGGAAAGCTCCTTCAAGGCGGGAAAGGCATACCCTTCTGTTTTTTCGGCGAGTTCCCCGGCGACAGCCTCTTCCAACCCCTGTTCCTGAAGAAATGATTTCCGGTATCCAAGATACGTTTTTCGGTACCCGGGCCATTTCCAAGTGCGTCTCCGAAACCTCCCCCGAAGATCCCAACTGTTGTTATCTTCAAACATAACCAGTTGACCTCCGGGCTTAAGGATTCGTGCCGCTTCTTTCAGCGTTGCTACATCATCCTTCACATGACTAATCACGAGATTAATGATCACTCCAGCACAACTGTTGGAGGGAAGACCGGTATCCATCGCGGACCCAATTTCAAATCGAACCTTTTGGGGATCAAATCCGAGTTTCTCACTCCACTCATGACAGACTTCGATTCCCTCCGGATCAATATCGATCCCGATCACATCGAGTCCCGTTGCCGCATGTACCAGACTCAAAAGCCGACCATTCCCAACCCCAATCTCTACAATAGGGCCCCCAGAGGATTCCAGAAGGTCTCCGTACCATTTTGCCTGAGAAATGAACGCTTCAAATTCACCCGGGATTGGCCAGTTCTTTCCCAGTTCGTGATACCCAGATTCCGTCAATCGAAGTCCGCGATACATATGTACTCCAGCATCCATCAAAGAAACAGACATGATATTTTCATCCTCTCGCCATTCCTACTACCTAAGGACCACAACTATAATCCTATCGGCGAGAGATCAATCTCTACTTCAACCCCTGCGTCTTCAATTTGTTCTTCGCAATACGACCTTCATCCTTCTTCGCAAACTTCTTCGATACGAGCTTGAGAAGATCGGCGCCAAAGGAACGAACGACACCCGGATGCTCGACAAAATGAAACCCAAGGGTAAGAAGAGCACGAGGCTGGATAAACTTCAGATCCTTCTCTAGCTGTTTTATGAGGGAAAAGTCTTTCTCCCCCAAAAGGCGAGAAAATAAAACCGAAGCTTCATCTTTCCGACGTAATCGTAGACGGGTAATGGCAAGCCAGTAGAGAGTCTCGGGGGAAGAAAGATCCTCCCGTTCGAGAAGGGAGAAGGTCTTCTCGGCCGACTCAAAATCTTTCTTCGCTACCTGATCCTTCCCTCGCCGAAGAACGGCCCGACGAAGATCCTTCACCGAAGCGGTCGCAAGGATTTCAAAGAGTTGCCGGTATCGAGCCTCACCCTTCTCCATCTGGCGAAACATGCGTGCCTGAAGCGACTTCCGTTTCGTTGCATCCAATTCTCCGGCATGACTTTTCAGAAGATCCGCAAGCTTCCACCCCCTCACTTTTTCCCGATTCTCCTCAAGAGCCTTCAGAAGAGCGGGAACAAATTTGGGCGACGACCGAAGAGCCTCCGCCGCCGCATCCGAAATCTCTCGGTCATTCGACCAGAGACTCTCAAGAAGCAACTCTCCCGCGTCTTTCGTTGCGAGGGTGCCAAGCGCGCGAATAGCGAAAAGTTGTACCGAGGTATGGGAATGCTTCATTAATTTCTTCAACTGTGTGGCATGTCGAGCGGTAAACTTTGCGCGATAAAGGAGAGAAAGCGCGGGCTCAACAAGTTCGCTGGAACTCGACTCTTCAAAAAGAGGCAATAATTTGGGAAGAAGTGCTGTCGCATCCAACCCTTCCCGAAACAAACCGAGAGCTTTCATAGCGGCCGAACGAATTTCGTTCGATTTCTTCTTATCGAGGTAGGTCGCTAAGGTGCGCGCCGTGCTGGGGACCTGGAGAAGCCCGAGAACCTGAAGCACGGGAGAGAGGGAGATGTTTTTCTTTCCCCCTTTCAGGAGGGAAATAGCTTTTGTCGCAAGCTTCTTCCTCTGATCCGTTGCCATCGATCCGATCAGTCGACCAAAAGAAACGGACGCCTGCTGAGCAACCGCTGGATCTTTGTCGAGAAGGTTTTTTAGGAGAGCTTCTGGAGACTCTTTTCCCTGAAGTCGAGCCAAAATATCCACAATCCCCTTACGAACAAGAGGATCGGCCGTTTTCATCTGACTCCGAAGAAGAGAAGCAACCCCCCCACCCCCCTGAAGGAGCATCTGAACGGCTCGGGTACGGAGATTTCCAGTCTCACCAAGAAGGGGCACAACGTGAGGAAGAGCCTCTTCCGGCGCCACCTTCGTAAGCGCATCGAGCGCATACGTTCGGACTAAATCATTTCCTGACTGAAGAGCCTTCACAAGGGCTTTTCGCGTCTTTGCATCCCGAGCTTTCAGCCCTCCTAGGACCATAGCCGCGGCACACTGAAGTTCCGCGGTTCCCTCGAGGAGCATGTCATGGATTTTTGAAAGTTCATCTGCCATAAAGAAAAGTATACCGAAAGATTCCGGAATAAGTCTACGGCACCCTGTACCAAACCGTTGTTAAGGGGGGGAGATCAAATCGTCCTGAAAATGGAAGCTCATCCTGAGGAACAGGCTCCGCAACAACCGACCCTTCCCGGGAAGACGACTTCCCTCCATATTTTTCCTGATCTGTATTGAGAATCTCTTGGTATTTCCCTGCCACGGGCAACCCCAACCGTATCCCCTTTTTCGCTTTGTGAGAGAAATTACTGATACAGCAGAGTTGATCCCCCTTCGTAGGGGAAATCCGAAGAAAGGCGACCAGATTCTCATCGGCCCGATTGGCCGCAATCCACAAGAATCCTCCCGTGTTGTGATCGGCTTCCCAAAGAGATTTCTCATTTTGGTAGAGCCTGTTCAGATCCTCAATCAAGGAGGAAACCCCTGCATGGTCGGGACGCTCTAGATACTCCCACTCTAAATCTCGATCATGATTCCACTCCCCCCAAGGAGCAAACTCGTTCCCCATAAAGAGAAGTTTCTTTCCCGGATGCGCCCACATGTACGCATAGAGAGCCCGAAGATTGGCAAACTTCTCAGAATCCTTCCCGGCCATCTTCCGAAGGAGAGACCCTTTTCCATGGACGACTTCGTCGTGAGAAAAAGGCAGTAGAAATTTCTCACTCCAGGCATACATAAACCCAAAAGTCAAATTTCGATGGTGACCAGAACGTTGAACCGACTCTCGAGAAAAATAGAGAAGAGTGTCATGCATCCACCCCATATTCCACTTCAGGTCAAATCCGAGTCCCCCTTCTTTGGGGGGATGCGTCACCCCCGGCCAGGCGGTCGACTCTTCGGCCAGAAGAAGAACCCCTGGATGGCGCGCGTGAATACTTTCGGTCAACTGCTGAAGAAAACCGACCGCCTCCAGATTTTCTTTTCCTCCATGAATGTTGGGGACCCACTCCCCCGGCCCTCGGCTGTAATCTAAATAGAGCATGGAGGCTACCGCATCAAGACGGAGGCCATCCAGATGAAACTCCTCCAGCCAGAAATGAGCACTATCGAGCAGGAATTGCCGAACTTCTTTCCGGCCATAATCAAAGACAAGCGTTCCCCAATCCGGATGCTCTCCCCGGCGTGGATCCGCGTGCTCATAAAGAGGTTTTCCATCAAATAACGAAAGGGCAAACTCGTCCTTTGGAAAATGGCCCGGAACCCAATCGAGAATCACGCCGATCCCCCGTTGATGAAGAGTATCGACGAGAAACCGAAAATCATCCGGAGTTCCAAAGCGGGCCGTTGGAGCAAAGAAGGAAGTCACCTGGTATCCCCAAGATCCTCCAAAGGGATGCTCCATGACAGGAAGGAACTCAACATGAGTGAATCCCATCTTTTCCACGTACTCTGCAAGGTTCGGAGCGATCTCCCGATAGCTTCCTGATTTCCAAGATCCAAGATGAACTTCATAAATGGAAATTGGTTTCTCTAGGGGGTCAGAAGAAAGGCGAGTTTCCACCCACTCTCGATCCTGGAAAGAGTAGTTCGACCGATAGATTTTCGACGCGGTCTTCGGGGGTACTTCAGACTGAAAAGCGTAAGGATCAGCTCGAAGGCTCTTCTGCCCCA
>CAYRLD010000232.1:0-4601 GCA_964424925.1 uncultured Planctomycetales bacterium | reverse complement strand
AGGATATCGTTGGGTGAGCCTGTACAGGTATTGCTGCATCGCAATGTTTTTCCAACGGGTGATTCGATAGGCCATTTTCGCCGGGAGAAGTTTGTTCAGAGCGTTGGCGATCACATCTTTGTCGGGCCATGAGATGAGGTATGTTGGCGATCGCTGAAGCATCGTTACATGCGCCGCCTGGGAGGTCATGGCGGGGATCAATGTAACGGCGGTGGCTCCCGATCCGATCACCACAACCCGCTTGTCGGTGTAATCGACCTTTTCGGGCCATTCCTGCGGATGGATGAGGGTGCCTTCAAACTGATCCTGCCCCGGGAAATCGGGTTTATATCCCCCACGGTAGCTGTAGTAGCCGGCACACATATAGAGGATCGAACAGGTATAGTGGACCGCCTCTCCGGTATCGGTTTTTTCTATTTCGACCGACCAGGTCGCTTCCCGGCTCGACCAATGGGCCCGTTTGACCTTGTGGTTGTACCGAACATGCTCCTCAACATTATATTGGGCGGCGGTCTCTTTGATGTAGTCGAGGATGGCCGGGCCTTCCGAAATGGCTTTTGGATTCTGCCACGGCTTGAAGGCGTACCCCATCGTGTGCATATCGCTGTCAGAGCGGATCCCTGGATATCGAAAGAGGTCCCATGTCCCCCCCATCTTCTTTCGCCCTTCGAGGATGAGGAACGTCCGGTTTGGACATCGCTCTTTCAAATGAACGCCCGCTCCGATGCCGGAAAGGCCTGCGCCGATGATAAGGACATCTACATGTGTTGTTTTCATAAGGTGTTTTCATGACACCGGGTGGTGCCCCACCGGATCGCTTCAACCACGAGCCAGAAAAACATAATCGGACAGGTCTTTGTCGATCAGGTCATTGTGCCAGTGGATTTCTTGCACCCTCACTTCAGAAAATTCGTTGCCCAGGGCCGAAACAAAACTGTCATTGGGGGCACTCGACCAGACCGCAAGAACCCCCTTTTCTTCGAGGTGGGTCCGAACCTGGCTCAAACCATCCCGGGTATAGAAAGGAAGGTTGTTCGAATCAAGATTCTCATGCGGCGAATGATCGATATCGATCAGGATTACGTCATAAAGCTTTTCCGCAGGATTCTGCAGGTATTGAAACAGGTCCTTTTGGGTCACGGAAAACCTGGGTTCATTGACCAGTTTTTCTGAAAGAGGAACCAGATCTCTCGAAAGCCACGAAATCACTTCGGGGAGAAGTTCAATCACATCCACTTTATCCGTCTGGGAACAATCGAGCGCTGCCTGGGCGGTATAGCCAAGGCCCAGGCCACCAACAAGAACCGAAAGGTTCTCGCCTCCATGCCATTGAATTCCGAGCCGGGCTAGCGCATCTTCACTGGCCGTATGGTAGCTGCTCATCAGGAATTCATGATCCAGGGTGACCTCGGTGATGATCTTCCCGGGTTGCGATAAAAGCTCTCTTCTGCGCAGACAGAGAATACCGAGCGGGGTATCAACATATTCCAGAATTTCGATTTCCATGTAACCGGGCTTATCCTATGGAAAGGTTTCTAAAATAAGATTATTGGTCTTCCGGGGAATGAATAGAGGAGAAATCAAAGTTGAGGTCGGTGCCTCCCGGCTTGTTATCCGCTCCCAAAGAATAGAGATGATATTCGTGGTCTCCCGGTCCGGGAACTTCGTATAGAAAATTCCTGTTCCATCCATCTTTGAACTCTTTATCAATGTACGGACCTTTCCAGGATTCTTTCTTCACATAATCGGGTCTTTCCTGTAGGTCTTTTAGCGCTTTGGGGTAAGTGTCACAATCCATCCAGAACGCCTGGATGTAGTGAACGAGTATTTCCATATTGTAGAGCGTTATTCTTTTTGGTTCTTCCCGTTTTTCTTTAACCCGTTTTCTTTCCCGGTCTTGGGCCATCTCCTTCATGCGTTCAACTTCTTTCCGGGCTTTTTCGGAATCGAACCGGTAGGTTCTCTTGCCTTCTGTCATCCCAACGATTCCCCACCTTCCCTCTTCCTTTTCCAGAAGGAATTGGATCTCAGTTGGGACCTCTTCTCCACTTTTGTTTTTGTATATTCCGATAAAATTGACGGAGGCCGTTGTTGCTTCTTCTTTTGTGGTGGTTGTGGTGATCTGGATATAGTCCGGTTGCCGGTCTGAGATCAGAAGGCACATCTCTTTCCATAACTCCCCCGCTTTTTTAGTGAAAAAAGAGGCCGACTTCTCAATGTAATCTTCTTCTGAGAGGGATTTTGCATACGCCTCTACCGTTTTAGAGGGAGAAAGGACGTCATTTTTCACTTTCGGTTTGTTTGACTGGGTGGAGCCACATCCCCCTGCCAGGAAAAGTCCACCGACCAGGAAGACGAATGACAAGATCGGTTTCATATCTACCTCCATTAAAATAGCGTATTGGAACCTTCGCGGATCCTACCTCTTTTATCCGGGGGCGTCTCTTTTTTGTTTGGTCCCTCTATTTACCGGATAAAATAGAGAGACGCACTCTTTTGGGAAGGATGGATAGGAAATATGATTTGCCGAAAATCACAGTGAGGTCTTCATGCAAATAGCAAAAAGGACATTTTGGATTCTGTTCGTTTTGATTAGTTGGCTTCTTTGTTCTTTGGATGTGATCTCGGCGCAGGACCCCACCGAAACCGGGAGGACCGGATTGCCTGAAAGGGCCATAAAAAGAATTGGCAGCAATCGTTTGCAGCCAGGAACTTCAATCTCCTTGCGTTATTCAAGGGATGGTTCAATCCTTGCCGGTTGTGGTACAAGCGGAATTCGTATCTATGATGCAAAGTCCGGTGACCTTCTTCGTATCCTTCCTGTTGGAAATACGGGTGCGTTTCCTATTGCGATATCACCGGATGGTAAGAAAATCGCCTTGATAGGTTTTAGTGAAGTTCGTTTCTGGGATGTAAAAAAAGGGGGAATTAATCAAACCCTCCAGATCGCCGGGACCGCGGCCTCCTTTTCTAGTGATGGAAAGAAGTTGGCACTTGGAACCAATGCAGGTGACCTGCAACTTTGGGATCTATCAGAAAAGAAATTGATCTGGAAAACCCAGGTGACCCGACATCCCAGGATGTCAAATGAGGTATTAGATGTTGAATATATATGCGACCAAAAGTTTATCGCTACTTGGGCTGGCTATTCTCATTCAAGTGCAAAATTCTATGATTCAAAAACTGGGAAACTTGTGCACTCATTTGATATTGACTGGAAGGACAAAGAAATATCCTTCCCTGCTTATCGAGTGGCGGTGTCAAAAAATGGGGGTCGGATTATTTGCCTTCGAAATAGAATTTTAGAAATTCATACAAAAACGAAAGAGAAGGAAACGGGAGGGTTCCCTGTCTATTCAAAGGAGGTTGTGGAGGTAAAAGATGGGCCCTCCTTGGGTAGTTCTGGAAAACAACCTGTAACGGTTTCCAACGATGGCAGGTTAATCGCCTGGTTAGGCGGAAGATCTTCCGCCGGTAGAGAGAGAATATTTCTTTCAAAGATAAATGACAAAATGGCCCCCCCTTTAGAAATCCAAGTTCCTCTGGAATGGAACCTGGAGGTTATATCTTTTTCCCCAGATGGAAAGACTCTCGCATCGTGTGGGGCGGGGGGAAGGATATATTTATGGGATACTGAAACAGGAAAACTGAAGAAGGGGCCAAAAGACCACCTTAGTGAAATCACGGCCGTTGATGTTTCCCAACGTGGAAAAGTTGCCATTTCAGCTTCAAAATATGGAAAAGTTTTCCTGTGGGATATTCAGTCCGGAAAAAAGATTCGCTCTTTTCATGACGCGAAAGACCGGCCTGAGACAGGAACTCCGGAATTTTTAGCGTTTTCTCCAGATGGCAAATATGTGCTTTTATTAGAAACCATTTACCGGGATAAAAAAGCCTTATCTCTTTGGGATGTGGGTAGCGGAAAATTCGTGAGATCCCATAAATTTGAAAAGGGCTCTTTCGGTTCTGGTTTTTTAAAAAATGGCAAAGAGTATTTCGGATTTAAGGATGATTCATTTTTAACCTTCAATTTAGAATCTGGTGCTGGGGTAAACCGATATGAGGTCGGGAAGCTGCACCGACATAATGATATGGTCGTTGCTGCTGAAAATTATGTACTAATACGAAAAGGATGGGGAAAGTTTTTCTACAACGTTATCGGCCGGATTGGGGGTCCTTGTAGTTTTGAGTTGAACCTTTCTTTGTCGTCACCCGGGGGCTATACCCACCCCCTTCAAGGAAAAAGAAAACTCGAAACTATGGCAATTTCTCCAGATGGAGAAAAGGTTGCTGTAGCCTGGGAGGGGGGTAAGGGAGGCGTTCGCACAACTTTCCAGGTTTTCCGCATTCAAGATCAAGAAATGATATCTACATTTGGTTATCAAACCGAAAATGTTGATCAAATTGCGTTTTCTCCAGACAGCAGAAAACTTATTGCTGATAGTGGCTGGGCCCTTCATTTATGGAATATTGATAAAGCGGAAAAAGAACTGGTTCTCAAACCGGGAACCTTTCGGATCACTTCCTTGGCATTTTTACCCGACGGGAATGAATTGATCACGGGAGGAGAGGACGGAACATTAGTTCATTGGTCCTTGAGA
>CAYRLD010000231.1:0-4641 GCA_964424925.1 uncultured Planctomycetales bacterium | reverse complement strand
CTCTACCTCGAAGCGGATATGGAAAAGGAACCGAACATCGACTCTCTTGCCGAAAAGTGGACAACCGCGATCTCCTTCCCTCTCGGAAAGTCTTCGATCTCTGTCACGATCGAAGATTCTGAACGACGGATCAACCTCTCCCGCATCAACAACGATGACGAAGACAAAACTCTCAACGAAGATATTGCAGAGCAATTCCGACAACTCCTCTTTGTTCTCGGGCATCCGAGTGACATTGCCGACCGCATCATCGACTACATCGACACGGACACGAAGGGGGATTACGAAAGCGAAGCCCGAAACGACCGTCTCTACACCCTCGAAGAACTTTTGCAGATTGAAGGCGTCCCGTCGGAATCGCTGTACGGAGGGCGACTTGCCGGAACGGAAGTGGAAGGCTTTCTCGACTACGTTACGATCTACCCGAGAACTCTCGAAGAAGGAGAGACGGCTGGGCTCATTAATATAAATACCGCTTCTTCTGCCGTTCTTCAATCTCTCTCAGAAGATATCACTCCGGAACTGGCCGCCGAGATCGATGCGTATCGAAATACGATGGGAGAAGACAACGCCCCACAGGTTTTCGAAAAGAAAGAAGACATTCAGAATGTGTCGGGGATGTCCTCAGAGATCTATGAGGAGATCTCCGCGCATATCGACGTGAAAGCGACTCACTTTGAAATCCGAATCAAGAGCACCCACCGGAATTTGACAAAAAACTGGCTTTACGTCGTGAAAAAAAAGCAGGAGGGAGAAGGGGAAGAAGCGACACACAAATTAACGCTCGTCTTCTCCCAAAAGCTGACCGACTTCCTGGCGGTGCCGCCCCCCGAAGAAGAAGAGAACTAAACCTCGAGGACCATCCCTTCCTGGGCGGTATGAACTTCCATCTTCGGGTTTAACTTTTTGGCGGCTTTGACCGCCTCTTTGTGAATCTGATCCATCTCTTTGTCTACATGCGCCGGTTCGTGATGAAAGAGCGCGAGTCGTTCGACATTCGCTTTGGATGCAATCTCAAGCACCTGGGAAACAGAACTGTGCCCCCATCCCCGCTTGGTCTCATACTCTTCATCCGTATATTGGGCGTCGGCGATAAGAAGATTCGAATCGGTAAAAAACTCTAGGACCCGGTCATTACATTCCTGGATAAATTCCGCCCGGCGGTGAACCCCCGTGTCGATGCGACTCGTCTTCGTCGAAAGAACGTCGTAATAAGGCTCATTGTCGCCGGTATAGATTCCCGACCGGCCATCCCGTGAGAACTTATAGGCAAGAACCCGGATCGGATGGTTCATAGAACGGCTGGTGAATTCGATATCCCCGATTTTGAAAGACTCTTCATCCAGTTCGGTAAACTTCACCCGAGCGGCAAGTTCCACGCCACGAACCGGGAAGTAACTGTATTGCAACTGGAACATCAGCGCCTCTTCGAGAGATTTCTCCAGAGCCCGAGGGCCGTAGACGAAGATCTCATTCCCCGGAAAGTAGATCGGCGTAAAGAAGGGAAAGCCTTGGATATGATCCCAATGGGTATGGCTCAAAAGAATATGAATCCGAAGAGGCTTCTTCGATTTCACGAGTTCCATACCGAGTTCGCGAATCCCCGTCCCGGCATCGAGAATGATCACATCATCGCCACCGAGAACTTGGATACAGGACGTATTCCCGCCGTACTTCGACGTCGACTTCCCCGGACAGGGAATCGATCCGCGGACACCCCAGAATTTTGCGGCAAGAGGTTCAGCCATGATTTGCGAACATATCCCACAGAGTCGGGGACTGTCAAGAACGACAAGACGCTTTAGGCGTGCATATCGACCTGTCGACCGACATATTGGGAGAGCTGTTTTCGAAACTGTTCGACAAACTGGATCCGTTCGTTGGAAGGAATCTCCCGGATTACGTCCCCACCCTTACGATCGAAGACGAGGGTCTGGATCATGTTGATCTCGGGCTTCAATTCGAAGGAGACCCCTCGATTGACCGGCTTCGCTTGTACGGGAGCTTTGGAGGAACGGGTTTGGTTCTGACGCTCGATCTCAGCAATCCGCTCTTCGATCAACTGCCGGGTAGAGACTTCAGACCGTCCCTGGGGCCGCGCCGCAGCCGTAAAAGGGGAGGAAACACGCGGATCTCCACCAGTTCCTGTTACACTATCTACCATCTACATCGATCCTTCATACACTATTATAGGACCTTGATAAGAACAGAATCAAGCTTCCCGAAAAACCTTGTCAAGATCGCCACCTATATATAGAAGAACAGAGATGAGGATATCGGTGATCATCGCGGCGGGGGGCTCAGGGCAGAGAATGGGTAAAAAGAGCCCAAAAGCGTTCCTTCCGCTTGCGGGAGAAGCGCTTTTCCTCCATTCCATTCGCACCTTCGCTTCGGTTCGGGCGGTTGGGGAGATCATCCTCGTCTGCCCTGAGGTGTGGGTTTCCAGAGTGGAAAAACAATTTGGGGAAGTTTTAAGCCGACTAAAGGTAACCAAAATCGTCCCTGGAGGCGCAAAAAGGCAGGATTCGGTCGAAAAAGGGCTTTCTGTCGCCTCTCCCGAGAGTGATATTATCCTCGTCCATGATGCCGCCCGCCCTTTCGTAACCGCCGCCCTTATCCGTAAAGTCGCCAAAGAGGCCCAGAAGCATGGTGCTGCGGTGCCAGCCCTGCCCGTACGCGATACGATCAAAGTTGTCAATTCGGCCAGGAAGGTCATAGAAACCCCTCCCCGGGAGAATACCTGGGCGGCACAGACCCCTCAGGGCATACAGACCACCCTGTTTCGCAAGGCGTATCGTAAATTGGGTCGAAAAGTAGCGACCGATGACGTTGAGATCGTCGAAAGAGCGGGAGGAAAGGTGGTCGTGGTCGAAGGAGAGCCAGAAAACTTCAAAATCACCGATCCCGAAGATATGGCGAGAGCGGTCCAAATAGCCAAAAAGAGGGCGAATAAGCCTTCCAGAAGAAAAAACAAAATATAAATTATAAAATCCTAAAGATTCAATCACCCTCAATCCGATATTTCCCTTACTGACCTTAGGGTCGGTCTCTATCGACAGGGAGGATACCGCAACCCGGTCGAGACGAGAACCGGACGATTCGAATGGATCGAGCGGAAAGGAAAATTGCGGGGTGGGAAATATGAGAAGAGTAAGCAGGCCGGGAATTGGCGGGTGTAGAGGCGGGAAAGAGCGGCCATTTTCTTTCCCGATTCCGGGGGTTTTATCCTTGACTTGTAAATTAACGCCACTATACTCGGCCTCTAATATTTAGAAATCTTAATGTAAACGTTGAGAAATCTTAATATTGGCAGTTTGGAGGAGGTGGACAGGGAAAGCAGTAAAGCAGTAAAGCAGTAAGCAGTAAGCAGTATGTAGTAAGCAGTACCCGGCGCTATCGATCTTTTTGTTATGGAAGAACCACCTGCAACGTGTCACCGAACACGACCTAGGGGTGTTCGTGAAACTCACCTTTTCTGGGCGAGTCACGGAGCCCTAAGATGCCTGCAGCACGCTTGGGGCCGCGGGTGGGGAGCCAACGACAGAACGTGAGAGAAGTCGGCCGCAGTAACAGAGTGTATTTGTACAGGGAACTTTTTTTGATCAAAAGGGAGATCACTACGATGACTAAGTTTGGGTACCTTTCCGTACCTGTGATCCTGTTCGCGATGGCTTTTTCCGCCAACGCCCAGGATGGTAAGAATCTTGGAACCAACGCTGACCGCAGCCAGGACGTCCTCGACGTCGATGTTTGGCTCGACGGACAGGTCGGTTACGCCTACAGCAACCACGACGACAGAACTGGTGGCGACAGCGCTTTCTATCAGAACACCTGGCTCGGATTCAACGTCGGATTCAACGACTCCATCTCCGCGGCGATCAGCCTCGGATCTGGCTACTCCTTCACTGACGGAGAAGATGGTCAAGTAGGAGGTGGAGCTGCATTTGGAGATGACAATGGCTCCGACAACCTTTACTTCGACGTTTACAACCTGAGCTTCGCTGATGCGTTCACCGAAGGCCTCACCGTGACCTTCGGTTCGACCCATCGGACCTTCGGTCTTGACTCAAACAACCTCTGGTATAACCCACGACGTTCGGGTGGCCTCATCGGTGCAGATGGTGAAAGAAACACCGGTCTCTTCCTCGACTACGCCAGCGACAACATGAGCGTCGGCTTCGGTTGGTCCAAAATGGACGACAATGAAACGGCCCCCCAAGGAGAAGACACGGACACCTCTCACGTCATGCTCGACCTGACCTACGGTCTTGACAGCGTGTCTGAAGGGTCTGCAATCGCGTTTGCACTTCTGCACGAAAACATCAGTGGTGAAGATACCGCGACCAGCATCATGATCGACTCTCACTGGGCCGGCCTCGTTGAAGGCCTCACAATCGGCTTCGGCATTGGATTCAACACCGGAGACCTCGGAGCTCAGGATGTCGACGGAATGCGAATCGCCCTCAACCTCACCTACGACCTCGGAATGGACAACGGTGCATGGGTTGGCGCGAAGTTCGACATGGCTTCCGGACCGGACGACGGAACTGGATACCATGGGTACACCGCCAAGACGGGTGCGATGGCAGCCAACATCATCGAAGACTATGATCTCGGCGGCGCTAATCAGCATACCGAAAT